>JBIIPV010000026.1:0-7969 GCA_044342435.1 Lacibacter sp.
AAGCAGATGGCATGCCTACTTATCACCTGGCAGTTGTAGTGGATGATTATCTGATGAAAATCACGCATGCTTTTCGCGGAGAAGAGTGGCTGCCCAGCGCACCGGTGCATCTGCTCCTCTGGAGATATCTTGGCTGGGAAAAACAAATGCCCAAATGGGCGCATCTGCCCCTGATATTAGGTCCTTCAGGTAAGTTGAGTAAGCGTGATGGTGCGAAGTATGGTTTTCCTGTGTATGCCATGAACTGGGCAGATCCCCGTAGCGGAGAGTTGACGGAAGGATTTCGCGAGAAAGGCTTTTTGCCGGAGGCCTTCATCAATATGCTGGCATTATTGGGTTGGAACAATGGCACGGAGCAGGAATTGTTTTCGCTCACTGAACTTGTTGACTCTTTTGAACTAGACCGTGTACACAAGGGCAGTGCGAAATTCGATTATGAGAAAGCAAGGTGGTTCAACCAGGAATGGATGAAGAAAATCAGTGCTGCTGATTTACTTCCGCTGGTAAAACCTTTTTTAAATCAGGCAGGAATTATTATTGAAGATGATGTAAAGTTTCAAACCATCATTGATCTGGTCAAGGAACGCTGTGTATTGCTTTCTGATTTTGTGCAGCAGGCCGGTTTCTTTTTCAGAGCTCCTGCTGAATATGATCTTTCTGCGATACAACCCAAATGGACAGCAGAGAAAAAAGATTTCTTTGAGCATTTTTGTCTGCGACTAAATCATTTGACGGAGTGGACAGTTCAAAATGTCGAATCTTCTTTTAAAGAATTTGCAGAAGCCCGCAGCATCAAACCCGGAGAGTTGCAATTGCCTATGCGCATTATGTTGGTGGGTGGAAAGTACGGTCCTGCGGTATTTGAAATAGCTTTTTTAATTGGTAAAGACGAAACAGTTCGTCGTATTGAAAATGTGCTGAAATTACTTTAGAAGTATGCTTTATTTTCAAAGGCTTGCCGGAAACATCTTATTTTAGCGCTTTAATTTGCTGTATGAACAGACCTATTCGTGTGCTGGTTGCCAAAGTTGGACTTGACGGACATGATCGTGGCGCCAAAGTGATTGCTACTGCCCTCCGTGACGCCGGAATGGAAGTGATTTACACTGGACTAAGACAAACTCCCGAAATGGTGGTGAATGCGGCGCTGCAGGAAGATGTGGATGCAATTGGTATCAGTATCTTGAGCGGAGCACATATGACCGTATTCCCAAAGGTGATTGAATTGATGAAAGAAAAAGGGATGAATGATGTGTTACTCACAGGAGGGGGCATTATTCCTGATGAAGACATGCAACAATTAATCGAACTGGGTGTCGGAAAATTATTTCATCCTGGAACCAATACATCTGATATTGCTTCTTATATAACAGAATGGGTTAGGAAGAATCGTACTTTTTAACTCAATTCCTTTTTTATTCTAAAATTGGTCTCAGCCATTTGATCGCTTCTTCTTTGCTGAATCCTTTTCTTTCTGCATAATCAATCAACTGATCTTCCTGAATTTTTCCAACCCCGAAGTATTTGCTGTCAGGATGTGCAAAATACCATCCGCAAACTGATGAGGCAGGATACATAGCGAGTGATTCTGTCAGATGAATGCCCGTCTTCTCTTCACCTCCCAATAAAGAAAACAACTTATATTTCTCAGTATGGTCGGGGCAGGCAGGATAGCCGGGAGCCGGACGAATGCCTGTATATTTTTCTTGTATCAAAGCTTCGTTATCAAGTGATTCATCCGCTGTATATCCCCAGTATTCTTTTCTCACCTTTTCATGCAAACATTCGGCATAGGCTTCAACAAGCCTGTCAGCAAGCGCCTGTAACATGATCTTGTTATAATCATCCTGAGCATCTTCAAATTTCTTAATATGCGGTTCAATATTTTTGATGGTAACACTGAATGCGCCGATGTAATCGTTGAGTCCACTTGATTCCGGCGCAATGAAATCGGTCAGTGAAAAATTAGGTTGTCCTTCCGCTTTTTTGCTTTGTTGTCTAATAAACTCCAGCCTTGTATTTTCTTTGTCGGAAACATGCACTGTATCTTTTCCGTTGCTGACTGCAGGCCAGAAACCAATTGTTCCCTGAGGGGTGAGCCATTTTTCGGAGATGATTTGGTCTAATAAAAGATTCGCATCTTCAAAAAGCTTTTTTGCTTCTTCCCCAACAACAGCATCACTTAATATTGCCGGGAATTTTCCATGTAATTCCCAGGCAATGAAGAAGGGTTGCCAGTCGATGTATTTTCTCAATTCCTGCAAATCAATTTCAGGTAATTGCTTGTTGCCTGTGAATGAAGGTTGAACGGGAACATAATTGCTCCAATTTATTTTTACATGGTTATGTTGTGCTGCTGTAAATGGCAGCAATGCCTTAACCGTTTTCTTATTTTCGAAATCCTGTTTAAGTTGAATGTATTCTTTCTCAATGTTTGTCAGGAAGCCTTGTCGCTGTTCTTTGCTTAATAAAGAAGTTGCAACGGTCACACTGCGCGAAGCATCAAGCACATGAATTACACCATTGTCATAGGAGGGTGAAATTTTTACAGCTGTATGCATGCGGGATGTGGTTGCGCCGCCAATAAGCAATGGTTGCTTCATGCCCCTTCTTTTCATTTCTGCTGCCACATGTACCATTTCGTCCAAGGATGGGGTAATGAGTCCACTCAACCCAATGATATCCACCTTTTCTTTTTCTGCAGTATCGAGAATTTTATCTGCAGATACCATCACACCCAAATCAATGATTTCATATCCATTACAACCAAGCACAACACCAACTATGTTTTTACCAATATCATGTACATCCCCTTTAACGGTTGCAAGAAGAATTTTTCCGGCGGAAGATCCTTGTGTTTTTTCAGCCTCGATATAAGGCGTTAACACAGCCACGCTTTTCTTCATGACGCGTGCGCTTTTTACTACTTGTGGCAAAAACATTTTTCCGGCACCAAATAAATCACCTACCACATTCATGCCTGCCATCAGCGGACCCTCAATCACATCCAGCGGACGCGGATATTTTTGTCGGGCTTCCTCGGTATCTCCATCAATGTATTCAGTAATGCCGTTGATGAGTGCATGTTTTAATCTTTCTTCTACACTTGCTTGTCGCCAGCTTTCATCTTTCACCTGCTCTTTTCCTTTTGCCTTCACGGTTTCTGCAAACGTAATGAGTGCTTCCGTAGCCTGGTTCTGATCGTTGTTTCGGTTAAAGATTACATCTTCACAAAGCGAACGTAGTTTTGGTTCAATTTCATCATATACTACTAACTGACCTGCATTAACGATGCCCATATCCATTCCGGCTTTGATGGCATGAAACAGAAACACACTGTGCATAGCCTCGCGCACATGTTCATTACCACGGAAGGAAAATGAAAGATTGCTAACGCCTCCGCTTATCTTGGTAAGCGGCATTCTTCTTTTGATTTCACGGGTTGCCTCAATGAAATCAACTCCGTAATTATTATGCTCTTCAAGACCGGTAGCTACCGCAAAAATATTCGGATCAAAGATGATGTCCTGCGGATCAAAGCCAAGTTTTTTTGTAAGGATATCATAGGCGCGCTGACAAATTTCTACTTTTCTTGTTTGTGTATCTGCCTGTCCTTTTTCATCAAATGCCATCACTACTACAGCTGCACCAAATAACTGACAAATACGTGCCTGTTCCAGAAATTTCTCTTCGCCTTCTTTCAGTGAAATAGAATTCACGATACATTTCCCCTGTACACACTTCAATCCTGCCTCGATGATTTCAAATTTAGATGAGTCGATCATCACCGGAATACGAGCGATATCGGGTTCGCTTTGAAGCAGGTTCAAAAAAGTTTTCATTGCATCAACACCGTCGAGCAGGGCATCATCCATATTCACATCAATGATCTGTGCACCGTTTTCTACTTGTTGCCTGGCAATGCTCAGTGCTTCTTCATAATTATTTTCTTTGATGAGTCTTGCAAATTTTTTGGAGCCGGTAACATTCGTACGCTCTCCGACATTCACAAAATTGGTTTCAGGTCTAACCACCAGCGGTTCAAGACCTGAGAAGCGAGAATATGGTTTGATTGTGGTCATGTTTATGCAAGTGTAGTTTCTGTAATCGGTCTTTTTCTGGGAGTGATATTTTTTACATGTTCAGCTATATGACGGATATGATCGGGTGTTGTGCCGCAACATCCACCTACAATATTCACCCATCCTGCTTTTGCCCATTCTTCCAGGTAATGACCGGTATCTTCTGGACGTTCATCATATTCACCCATTGCATTGGGAAGACCAGCGTTCGGATAAGCAGATACAAAACATTTTGCCAGATGGCTCAGCTCTTCAACATGTGGGCGCATTTCATGCGCACCCAACGCACAATTCAATCCAACACTCAACGGATTGGCATGCATCACTGAAATATAAAAAGCTTCCAATGTTTGTCCACTCAGTGTTCTACCACTTGCATCGGTGATGGTGCCGGAAATGGAAATGGGTAATTCAGGTTTGTTGTAATCCTGAAAATATTTCTTAATCGCGTAGATGGCTGCTTTTGCATTGAGGGTATCGAAGATGGTTTCAATAAGCAACAAATCCACACCGCCATCTACCAGACCTTTTACTTGTTCGTAATAGGCGGACACTGCTTCATCAAAGGTCATTCCGCGGAAGCCGGGATTGTTTACATCCGGACTCAGTGAAAGGGTTTTATTCATGGGGCCGATGGCACCTGCAACCCATGCTTGTTTGCCGGAGGCGACGACCGCTTCTTTTGCAATTGTTGCAGCGGCTACATTCAGTTCATATGCAAGTGACTCCATGTGGTAATCTGCCAATGAAATTCGCTGTGCATTGAATGTGTTTGTTTCAATGATATCAGCACCTGCTTCAATGTATTGCTGGTGGATGGCACGTACGATTTGGGGTTGTGTTAAACAAAGCAGATCGTTATTCCCTTTTAAGTCTGATTGCCAGTCTTTGAATCTTTCTCCTCGATAATCTGCTTCAGAAAGTTTGTAACGCTGAATCATCGTGCCCATGGCGCCGTCGATGACGAGGATGCGCTGTTCGAGTGCTTGCTGTATGTCGCTCATATAACCTTTGGTTTGAAACGACGTAATTGAAGATAATCGGGGAAATTCAGGAACTACTGGTAAACGATTGCAACCGAGGTTGATACTTGTCGTTTATTAGTTCCGATTCAGGCCGAACAATAAACAAATCCGCCGTTAGCCTGGCAAAGGTAAATGAAAATGGAAAATGAACAATAGAAAGAGTAAGGTCGGTTATCAGTTAAGCTGTTTTCGGTTGGGGTATCCGGACTAGTTTTTTACAAAGTGGAGTTCATCATCCTGTGCAGGATTATCATCTTTCAGCTTGAGGAGGGTATTGCTTTCTTCGATTTTGACCCATTCATCATTGAGCTCTGAAAGCACAGGATGATTGCCGAAATCTATGGTAAAAGTAGTAGATGTTTCGCTCCAGGTGCCGGTGTAGGCTGACATGCCTTTGTGAGCCATCAATTTGCCACCGCTGTTAAACATAAAATAGTATTCGGAAAAATTGGAAGTTTCTTCTTTTTCATCCCAGTAAAAACCGATTTTCCAGGAACCGGAAATGTCATGATTGTGTTCTTTGGTCAAACATCCGTTCAGCAGAAAAAAAACCGTAAAGATTAAAAAAGGAAATTTTCTTCGCATAAAGGGGTTTATATCTTGTAAATTAATTCCTTTTCTTCAATGAAAATACCCTGGAGATATTGAATCCAAATAACAAATCACCTTTATCCCAGCGACCGAAAGTTTCATTGATAAATGTGCGTTCTGTCATACCCGGCGAATTGGTGATGTGCAATTGAAATACGTGTCCGCCTGTTTCAATATCCACACCAAACGACAAAGCGTTTCTTGTGCCAGTGAAACGACTACCAGGTAGTTGGTAATAGTATTCCCCATTGAGGCTTACACGTTTACTGATGCTTTGCTTTGCGCCAATGCCAATTGAAAAGAGGTCATTCGGATCATCGTTTCCTTTTACCAGGTTATAGTGTACCATTGTTGGCATCACTTGTATGGAAGTGCCTTCAGAGAACTTTCTCGCAATGAGAAGTTGGTGTGCGTAATAGAGGCGGGATGTGAAATAATTTCTGCGATTTGGATTCTCCCATTTCAGCGTATTCAACATCATGGAAGACATCCAGCTGACACTTACCGGCATGCCTCCTTTATCGTCGGTTTGTGTAAGTAATTTGTATTTGAGAAAAGCATCATATTGTTTCTGATAGGTGCTTCGTCCGGCACCGATCATCAATTTTCTGGTGACGCCGTAATCAAGACCCATGCGCATGGTTGCATTGTCGAGCCCGAATAGTTGATAAAATCCGCCATTTAGTTGTCCGAACCGGTGAGATATTTTCAAATCTAGTATGCCCGGTGTTAGATTCTCAATTGAGTGTCCGTTTACCAAACGGGTAGTGAGAAACGTTCTCTCTGTATATTGTTTTCCGGATTTTTTCTTTAATTGTTCTTCTTCCATCATTTCATTCAGATCAATATCCTGTGCATTTGAGCAGATGAACATTAATAAAAAGAGAGAGGCGAAAGTATAGCGGATAGACATTGTGAAATTCTTAGTTTTTAACGATTCAGCGGTTCGTAGTTACAATCGGCAGTGATTTCAATTGTTTCTGCAATTTTTGCCGTGGCGATGGCCGGCACTTTAATGCCGTAATCAGCCATCTTTACTTTGAAAACAGCATTGCTACTGATTTTTCCACTTTTGATGGTGATGGTGCCTGTGGTTTTTACTTTGTTGGTGATGCCATGCATCGTGAGATCGCCTTCAACATTTACCGGGTAGCTGCCATCTTTTTTAAAGTTGACAGCAGAGAGGTTGGTGATGGAGCCTTTGAATTCCGATTTTGGAAACTCGGTTGAGTTCATGTATTCTTTCTCGTTGAAATGCTGTTGCATTGCTGCATTCTTGAATTGAAAACTTTTGATTAGTACAAGATATTGGAGTGCGCCAGTTTGTGTATTCAGGCTGCTGAATACTTCATTGTTGGCAGCTCTGATGTCTTCAATTTTGGTGTGAGAGAAGAATCCGACTTTCCCGTTGCGGGTGATGTGGTTTTGTGCAAAGGAGAACTGTGTAAAAATCACAAGGACCAGTGTTAGTTTTAAAAATAGTTTCATGTTATCTGTTTTTTAAATTATAAGTTTAGTAACTCTTTCCTTAAATAAAGTTGTTAATGTTCATTATATAAAAACTTGTAAGATTCATTTTCTATAAAGTATCTTCCATACTCCCAAACATGACCATTATTATCATAATAATCGGTTACAACTTTTAGTGTATTATTTCGTTCCATATCAAGAGCGTAAAAGCTCTGGTATTGAACATCCATTTTATTTAAATCTATCAAAATTGAGCCGCCGTTACTTCCTGCCTGTAAATGGTAACTTATGACTAAGAAATTTTCATTCATTAAAAGCCTCTTGTTATAATTGTCATCACCAAGATTAATAGATATAAAAAACTCGTTGTCTTTGTATTCATTAACCTGTTTTGCACCTAGCCACTGTTCAGATTCAAATAAAATTATCTTAATTTCTTCTGTTAAATCCCGATTGATTTTTAGATTATTTGAATTGATAGGAATATTAATGTTTAAGTTTCTGTTTAGCCAATTGGATATTTTTTTATTTTCTCCTGTTAGACTGTCTTTCAATACTTCAATTTGTTTTATATATTTTTCTTTTTGAATTTCAAAATTTATCGAATCCTCTTGTTTGTTTATTTTCAAATTATTGTATTTGTTTAAAATGGTCATGGTTTCTTTAGAGCATGCCTCTATCTGTTTGTTTTTATCACTAATAGAGCTGTTAAGGCGATCAATTTCGAAAAAAAGATGTTTGTTTGAAATATTTCAGCTGTCTATCATTTGTTTCAAAATAACAATCTTTTATTTTTTGGTC
>JBIIPV010000027.1:0-7920 GCA_044342435.1 Lacibacter sp.
GGTTCGGAAGAAAGAAAAATATAATCGGCATTGCATTCTTTTAGCATCTCCTCCGTAATCACCGGATAACGTGTGTAATTCGCAAATACATTGATAAACCCTGCTTGTTGCAGCATAGAATGAATAAAAGTATCATTGCCTATACTCATATAAGGATTTTTCCAGATGAGGTAGGCAACTTTGATGTGATGAGATTGGCTAAGGATATTAAACTTATCTCTTATCTCACAAATCAATTTGTCTGCATTTTCTTTCCGATTAACAACGATGCCGATCTGCTCAATCATATTTAACGCATCATCTAAATGATGAACATCGCTTGTCCAAACCGGACAGATCGCTCTCAGCGCTTTTACATCTTCCTCTCTGTTTTCTTCTTTATTTGCTATGATGATATCGGGATTAAGCGAGGTGATCTTACTGATATGCGGGTTTTTGGTACCTCCGATTCTCGTTTTTGTACGAAACCAGTTTTCAGGATGAATACAAAATTTGGTGATGCCGACTACTTCATCTTCCAGCCCAAGTGAAAATAGTAATTCTGTCTGGGAGGGAACCAGTGATACGATTCTCTTAGGCGGTTCAGATAAAATTATCTGATTGCCAATCTGGTCTTGTATAGTCATCGTCTTTCTTGAAAAAGCAATTTAATATTATTACCGGTATTTATGTCCAGAAGTGTAGGGGGTGAAAGAAAAAGATCCGGCTGTTTCATAGAACCAATTGGATTTGGTTTTTGACAGGATACTCCGGATCTTTTTTTAAGCCTTTTTTTCTTGGTGCCGTATCGGAAGATTCCAATATGGTTGGCTTTTATCAGGTTTATCGGTATTGGACAGATGTTCTTCGGATAGCGAGCTTACGTTGATCTACAACATTTGTTTGGTTTTCTGCTGGATTGGATTTTAAAACGGGCCTGGTTCTCTTTTAGGTTTTTGGATTTTAAACGAAAGCACTTTTACAAATGGCAGTTGAGAGATATCGGATTTGTCAGATGGTTTTTAATTGGTATTGGATATCTTTTATTTTGATGTTTTTCTTCGTTCAGTGGCTGATTGATGATCAATCAACATCCAACACAAAAGTAGAATCGTAGTAAAAATGTACAAGCGCATAACTGCCCGATTTTTTTATTGTGGTTTTTTCGGAACTAATAGTAAATCGACGTTAGTAATGATCGTGTTTTTACGACTTTAAAGTTGGAATTATTAAGTGTTTCGTGCGGACACGAACCACGGCAGAGGATGAAGCAAAAAAAATCGTCCCCGGATAGAGGACGATTCAAAATAAAAAGAAAAAATTATTGATTAAGGAGTCAGTGTTTTTTTGACTTCAAATTTCAACTCCGTTTTGCCATTCAATAAAGGACGATATTTATCAAAAGTTTCCTTGCTTTGGGTTTTGCCGTTAATAACAAGGCTATCCCCTGCAACAACTATAGAATAACCTTCATTTGCATTAACAAGAGCATCTTTCGTAAGTGCTTCTACAAAAGGAGTCAGTGGTTCAGTGCCTGCATCAGTTTTAACATCTACATTCACTGTTGTTGCAGTATGTTTTATTTGCGCATCATGTCCCTTGCCTTCTATTTGCGCAAGTGTTGGGGCAATAACCAGAGAAACAATTGACATCAATTTAATGAGGATGTTCATGGAAGGGCCGGAAGTATCTTTAAACGGATCACCTACAGTATCTCCCGTAACTGAAGCTTTGTGCGGATCAGATTTCTTGTAGAAAATCTCCCCGTTAATTTCAACTCCTTTTTCAAAACTTTTCTTCGCATTGTCCCATGCGCCACCTGCATTATTCTGGAACATACCCATCAATACACCACTTACTGTTGCGCCTGCAAGAAAACCTCCAAGAGCTTCAGCACCTAAACCGGGCATAAATCCGATGATCAACGGAGAAATAATGGCAATAGCACCGGGCAGAATCATTTTTTTGATGGAAGCTTCTGTTGAAATGGCAACGCATTTATCGTATTCAGGCTTTCCTGTTCCTTCCATGATTCCGGGAATTGTACGGAACTGACGACGTACTTCTTCTACCATTGCCATGGCCGCTTGCCCAACAGCCGTAATAGCCAGTGAAGAGAAGATAAAAGGAATCATCCCGCCTACAAATAGACAAGCCAGCACATTTGCTTTATAAATATCAATACCGTCAATTTTTGCTACACCTACAAACGCTGCAAATAAAGCAAGAGCAGTGAGTGCCGCAGAGGCGATGGCAAATCCTTTTCCGGTAGCAGCAGTTGTGTTACCAACAGCATCCAGTACATCTGTTTTCTCACGCACTTCTTTGGGTAATTCGCTCATTTCAGCAATACCGCCTGCATTATCGGCAATAGGACCAAAAGCATCAATAGCAAGCTGCATAGCAGTTGTTGCCATCATACCTGCAGCGGCAATTGCAACACCATAAAGACCAGCACACTCGTAAGACCCCCAGATACCACCGGCTAATACGAGAATAGGAAGGAATGTTGATTCCATACCGATACTCAAACCGCCGATTACATTTGTAGCGTGGCCGGTTGATGACTGACGAATGATGCTCAGTACCGGACGTTTGCCCATCGCAGTATAATATTCTGTGATGATGCTCATCAGTGCACCTACAACTAAACCAACGCCTATAGCACCAAGAACTCCCCATTTAGTGAAAACCAACCCACGTAGTTCCATTGTATCAGGGAGAATATAATTTACAAGAAACACTGAAGCAATGGCAGTGAGGACAATTGATCCCCAGTTACCCATATTCAGGGCTTTTTGTACAACATCTGTATTAATACCTACATTGTCGCTGATGCGCACAAACCAGGTTCCAACAATAGAGAAAAGAATACCTAAACCGGCAATCAACATCGGAAGAAGTATTGGAGCCATTCCTCCGAAATTATCCCCTTTTGAAATAGTTTCTTGTCCGAGTACCATCGTTGCCAAAACAGTTGCAACGTAGGAGCCAAATAAATCTGCACCCATACCTGCAACATCGCCCACGTTATCACCAACGTTATCTGCAATTGTAGCCGGGTTACGCGGATCATCTTCCGGAATACCTGCTTCTACTTTACCAACCAAGTCGGCTCCCACATCGGCAGCTTTGGTATAGATTCCTCCACCAACACGAGCGAACAAGGCTATTGATTCAGCACCAAGAGAGAAGCCGGTTAATACTTCAATTGTACGGAGCATTTCTTTCTGGAATTCAGGACCGCTGGTGAGATCTCCAACAAAATATGCTTTCAGAATAAGATAAAGTCCGCCAAGACCAAGAACAGCGAGTCCTGCTACACCCAATCCCATCACGGCTCCTCCTGTAAAGGATACCTTTAATGCTTTGCTTAAACTTGTACGTGCTGCATGGGCGGTTCTTACATTACTTTTAGTAGCAATGTTCATCCCGATATAACCTGCAGTTGCACTAAGTACCGCGCCAATAACAAAGGCAACAGCGATACTCCAGTGGCTGTTTGAATTGGTCGTGGCCATCACGCCGAGTAACAGCGCTACGATTACCACAAAATATCCGAGGATTTTCCATTCTGCTTTCAGAAAAGCCATTGCACCATCTGCAATATGCTTGCTGATTTCTTGCATACGTTCATTGCCGGCATCCTGACGTGATACCCATTTGAACTGAAAAAAAGTGTAGAGCAGACCAATCACTGCCATGCCCGGAACGAGATAAATCAGATTCTCCATACGCTTTGAATAAGTAGTTGGTTTTGAAGATTTAATGCTCTCTGAAACCTCAGGGCCTCAGAGGGGCGGCAAAGATAGGGGAAAGGGTGAAAAATGCCTAAGGACGTCTACTTTCTTAGTTCTGAAGAAGCTTATGCCATGCTTGAGGAAGAGAAGATATAATATCGCTTGCTTTCATTCCTTCCTGTGTATGCTGTTGGGCAGCATAGTCCCCTGCCATCCCATGGATATATACACCTAAGTGGGCTGCTTCATTTCCGGAATATCCCATTGCTAATAAGCCGGTTAGCAGTCCTGTTAATACATCTCCGCTTCCTGCTTTTGCCATGCCGGGGTTGCCGGTTGTGTTATACCAACTTTTCCCATCAGGTTCGACAATGAGTGTATGATGGCCTTTTAACACAATGATGCAGTTCCATTCTTTTGCTTTTTCATTTGCTAATTGGTGACGTTCAAAATCATTATCAGCATGGCCGCATATTCGTTCCCATTCTTTCGGGTGCGGGGTAAGGATGCTTCCTTTTGGTAATTGCGTTAAGAGCTCTTTATGATTGGAGAGGATGTTCAATGCATCGGCATCCAGTACCAATGGCATTTTTGCTTCCCTGATTATTTTTTCAAGTACATGGGCAGTGGAAGCATCTGTGCCGATACCCGGCCCTATACCTATTGCATTGTATTTATTCAGATGTGAAGGTATTTCAGTGATCTTCTTTTCATCCTTGTCAAATTCTGTCATTGCTTCCGGCATTGCCACAGGCAGTATGTTTTTACCGCAACCCGGTACGTATACAGTTGAGAGGCCGGCACCACTTCTGAGTAAAGCGCCAACAGCAAGCAGTGCAGCACCCATCTTTCCTTCAGATCCTGCTATGAGGAGTGCATGTCCGAAATGTCCTTTATGGGCAAATGAATTTCTGGGTTTGATGATTGACCGGATCATATCCGGATTCATCAGTTGATACAAAGAGTTAGATTCATCTTCAAAACCGGGATGCAATCCGATAGGTAGAACGTGCACCTTCCCGAGTGCTGATGCGTTTTCATCCATCAGCATACAATGTTTCAAACGTTGAAAACACAGGGTGTGTGTAGCGTGGATGAATGTTTCGCCTTTTACACTGCTGTCTGCAATTAGTCCGGAAGGAATATCAATGGACAGAACAGTTTTCCCAGATCGGTTAATATACTCCGTTAGTAAGGCTGCTAATCCGGATAAAGGGCGATTCAATCCTGTACCAAAAAGAGCGTCAATGATAATGGATCTTTCAATGAATACAGGAAAGAAATCGGGTGATTGAATGAAATGAATCTGATGGGTGAGGGGGTGTAACCGGTGAAGGTTTTCCTGAAAATCAGGTGTGCCCATTTTGCCTTCTTCCAAAATATATATACGAACATCACATCCTTCTTGAATCAATATCCTGGCTATTGCCAGTCCGTCTCCGCCATTATTGCCTTTGCCGCAGATCACGTAGAATGGGTTATGCAGGATGTGGTTGCTTTTTATCCATTCTACGCAGGTACTTGCTGCCCGTTCCATTAAATCAATAGACTTTATTGGCTCTTGCCTGATGGTATATTGATCCCAATTCCGTATTTGTTCGGCAGAGTAGATGTTCATGGTGAAAAATAAAGATAAGGGATTCACTTCTTGTTAGAAATGAGCGTGGGCAGGCATCGGTTAGCATTTGTCTGTTATCGGTTGGCGGTTAGCAGTTGTCAGTTATCTGTGTTATTTTCCATAACCGATAACCGTTAACCGATAATCGACAACCGTTAACCGATAATCGACAACCGTTAACCGATAATCGACAACCGTTAACCATTAACCGTTAACCGATAACCGACAACAGATAACAGTTAACCGCTATCATTCATCTCTTGCTTCGCTTTAGGTAAAAACATAAACCAGAGCCATGATAAAACGATCCCGAGTAAAGAAGCAGCAATAACAGCAGTTTTGCTTTGGTTTTGCAAATCGGGATCTTTAAAGGCAAGCATGGCGATGAAGATGCTCATGGTAAAGCCAATGGCGGCTAAAAGTCCCAAGCCAATCATGTGCTTCCAGGTAACACCGAGGGGAAGTTCTCCAAATTTGAACCTGACTGCGGCATAACAAAAGCTGAGGATTCCCAGTGGTTTTCCAATGAGCAATCCGGCAAGAATACCAAGACTTAATTGTCCGGACAGATGATGAATGAAGCCGGCTGGCAGCGAAATAGCAGTATTTGCCAAAACAAAAAGCGGGATGATGATGAATTGAACCGGGTTGTGTAACCGATGTTCCAGTTTACTGACTAAGCTTGCAGGAATGGTAAATGCAAATAATACACCTGCAACAGTCGCATGTATTCCTGAATTGTAAATGAGAAACCAAAGAAGTATTCCAGCAATGTAATTTAAAAAAGTAAATGGTCGTTTTTTTTGATTTACTATAAGTAATAACATCCATAATATTATTCCGCCTGCCAGGCAATAAAAATTAATGGAGCCTGTATAGAAAAAGGCAATGGCAATAATAGCTCCCAGGTCATCAATGATGGCGAGTGCAGTCAGAAATATTTTTAAGGCAATAGGAGCGCGGCTTCCCATCAATGAAGCAACCCCAAGAGAAAATGCAATGTCTGTAGCCATCGGTATACCCCAACCTTTCGACAAGTCGGTGCCGTTATTCAGAATAAAAAAAATCAATGCAGGAAAAAGCATGCCGCCAATTGCGCCTGCAACGGGAAGAACTGATTTTTTAAAAGAGGCAAGTTCTCCTTGTGTTAATTCTCTTTTGATTTCAAGTCCTGCCAGAAAGAAAAACACACTCATCAATCCGTCATTGATCCAGTGTTCAATGGAATGGGGCAGTATATCCGGAAGATGTATTTCAAAATGCCAAAATGAGATGTATTCTTGAGCGTATCCTGTGTTAGATAACAGAAGAGAAATACCTGAAGTGAGTAAAATCAATACGCCGATTGCACGGCTGTCGTGAAGCAATTCCCTGAAAGGAGAGAGGAAAGTACGACGCAGAAAATGAAGAGGCATATTGCTATTGAATTACTTATGTTCACAAAGTAAAAACAATTTCGGAGGTAGTATGGATTAATAAAATAATTCGTACTTGTTTCGGGGTCTTTTAGCTCCTTGCCATTTGAAATCGGTCAGTGTTTTTTGATCTTCAGGGAGCTGTCGGATTGGATAGGTAATGCCTTTTACCGCTCTGATAAAACTGATTCTCTCGGCTGCTTGACCATCAAAACGCATGCGTATTTTATCTGCTTCTGTTCGGTTCATTCCTACAAAGGCACTGTCTTCATCCTGTGCAAAATAAATGCTTTCAGCCGAGCCATTTGCTTCAACTCTGTGAATTTCGCCGTTAAGAAAATAACTGTTGATGATTCTTGCTTTCACTTGGTTGTAAAAGAAATGTTCTTTGTCTATTTCTTCACCCAGACAGGCATTTTCAAAAATGGCTATGCGTTTAGGTTTTTTATTTTCTGTATAAATAAACAATGTGTCGCCGGTTGCCTGGCTATTTTTACTCCATGCGATTGGGTTGTGATATAATTGAAATATGCTGTCTGTGGTGGCATAAAAGAGACTGTCGGAAACAGCCTGCACCGAGTCGCTATAAATCCGAACATTGTGCCATGCCTGAATAAATCGCAATGTATCGGGGTAATCTTTACTAGGAAGGGCTAATGTTTTTTGTTGGTCTGTTCGTTTCGTCTCGCTGATTTTGGTGGTGTCCATCTTAACCGGATTGCCGCCTGAAGTTATTTTATCTTGATTCTGATCTGTTGAATCAATTGTATTGGTAATAAACTGTGTGGCCGCGGTATTGTTTGTTGTTCCATCGGTTGAAGGGGTTTTTAAAACAGGGGCAGTCCATCTGGAAGAGTCAATTTCCCGGATGTATGCAGAATAGATGGTGTCCGCTGCGATGTAAATGGAATCGCCTTCCTGTACAACGACTAACACAGGTTTTTCTGTGGCTTTGAATCGGTTCTCATTCCGGTTGAAAACCGTTTTGTTTGCAAACAGCAAAACACCCTGAGCGGTATCTTTAAATTGTACGTTTCCGGTTGCTTCGCCGTTTCCAGATGCTTCATCAAAATAAAAATTATCAGCAATTAGTACAGAAGTACTGTCCTCCATGCGTATTCTGTTGCCAAAACGCGCCTGCTTTTGTCTCATATCGTAATAACCTTCG
>JBIIPV010000028.1:0-7912 GCA_044342435.1 Lacibacter sp.
AAAGGATTAATCTTCCACTTCTCCATCTGGCCAAATGCATACCACTCGCTGGAATAAGGTGTAGCAATTGAACTGAAACGATTGTTTTTCAAATAATACGTATAGGAAAAACCCGCTTGATATGTTGACTGGCTTCCAACCAAATACCCGGCCGTAAAAGCTGACTGCAGGAAACCTGTTTGACCGCGCTGTAAAACATAACGGGGCTCTACGCCTAGAGTAATCCCAGTTTTGTGTCTATAATTCAAAGCTGTTGACAAAACAAAAGGATTGTTAATCTGCTGCGCATTCAGGGCCTTGTTATTGATGCTAAGTGATGAGTTGTGTAACCCTGTAGTCAATTGCAATGAACTTCTCTTAAATAATACACCGTACTCCTCAATCATCAGATCAATTTCTCGCTCTATAGAATCTATGTTGATAGGGATTGTATCTATCGATGTTTGTGCATAGGATTGACAGATGGCCAGACAAAACAAACATATAAGGCGAATGCGTTTCATACATCCCTCTGTTTAAAGAAGAATCACAATATAATCTAAAGATCCTCTAAATTATGTAAGTTCTAATAGCGTTATCTCTGGCAAAATACCTACGCGGCCCGGATAACCGATGAATCCAAAACCCCTATTCACATATAAGTGCTGATCGCCTTCTTTGTAATGACCAGCCCACTGTTTATATACATATTTCACCGGACTCCACCTGAACCACGGAAGCTCAACCCCGAACTGCATGCCATGGGTATGCCCGGATAAAGTAAGATCAATATCCTTAAATGTTTTAGTCACTTCTTTATTCCAATGCGAAGGATCGTGCGACATCAGGATTTTAAAAGGAATTATTTCTGATCCTTTATATGCTTCAGAAAGATTACCAAACGAAGGAAAATTCGCTTTGCCACTTATGTTTTCCACTCCGATAACCCCAATCTTCTGTTCATCCCTCTCCAGTACAACATGCTTGTTGCTCAGTGTCTTCCAGCCCAATTGTTGGTGAACAGACTCAACCCTGCCAGCCATCTCTCTTTGTTCACGCAACCTCTCTGCTTCTGAATCAGCAACGGGAAAACCATAATCATGATTTCCCAAGGTGGCAAATACACCATGTGGAGCTGATAATTTTGAAAACAAGTCTATATAAGGCTCCATTTCATCTGCCGACTGATTCACTAAATCTCCGGTAAATAAGATCACATCAGCATTTTGCTGCATCATGAGTTCGACACCTTTTTGTACAGCAAGCTTATCTGTAAAACTACCACTGTGTATATCACTCACATGCAAAATCCTGAACCCGCGGAAAGCATCAGGCAGGTTTGGAAAATGAAGTCTGTGTTTCCTCACTTCATACCGGTATTTGTTTCCAAATCCATACAAGAGTGTACCAAACAATCCTCCTCCGGTAATCAACCCAACCCAGCTCAAAAAAACTGATCGCGGAAACCCTGAAGCATTGGCCGATGTAACATCAGCATTTTTTTTACCAATGAAAAAAGAAGCCGACCACTGGAGAACACGTCTTAAATCATCGGCAACGAAAAAAAAGCTGGCAGTAATTTTAGCAAGAAAAAGACCAATAAGCACAGCAAACAAATAAGTGCGAAAAAGTCGCGGCCATCCGGCCACTCCGGTAAATACGATCGAAACGATAAACCCGACCGAAATCAGCGTAATTGTCCAGTAAGTCAGATACAACCACCACCTTGCGCGGGGTTGCCAGCTATCTGCAATAACACGCAACGCCTGAAACACATAGATATCCACCAAAATGAACAGAAGGAAAAAGAACCAAGAACCAAGTATTCGACGCATAATCTTTATTAAAATTTAGCTACCAATGCAATTTCATTAATCAGGATGATTTATTAACGTTCGGGGAGAATTATTGTTCCATTCTTTTTTTCAGTGAACTAAATTTGCGTTGACTGTTGGCGGCTAATCGTTATCATTTTAAACATGCGAATAACCGACAACAGATAACTAACTACTGATAACAGACAACTGACATGCAACTTACGTACTACGGCCATTCCTGCTTCCTGATTGAAACAAATGGATGCAGACTTTTATTTGATCCTTTCATCACTCCAAATGAAAAGGCATCTCATATTTCTCCGGATGACATACGTGCAGATTTCATCTTTGTAAGCCATGGTCATGAAGACCATATTGCAGACTGTATCCGCATTGCCACCAGAAAAAATGCACCGGTCATCACTTCATGGGAAATCGCTGCCTGGTTAAATAAAAATGGTGTAACGAATACCATTCCAATGAATACAGGAGGAAGTAAAAAGTTTGATGATTTTAAAGTGAAATGTGTCGTTGCACAACACTCATCCTCTCTACCGGATGGCAGCTATGGAGGTAATCCAATGGGTTTTGTGATATATGGAGAGAAGAATATCTATTACAGTGGCGACACTGCTTTGACTCTCGATATGCAGCTTGTACCCGGGAACGGTCCTATATCAAGCTGCATCCTGCCAATCGGAGACCATTTCACGATGGGCTATGAAGATGCTGCGAAGGCTGCACATCTAATACAGTGCAATACCGTGATTGGGGTACATTATGACACGTTTCCATATATAGAAATAGACCATCAGGCAGCAAAAAAACATTTCTCTTCATACGGCCTCACACTTTTATTGCCGGATGTCGGAGAAACATTGGATATTTGAACTTCATAAAACAGACGACCCGCGTAACATGGCAAGAATCATCGGAATAGCGAATCAAAAAGGAGGTGTCGGAAAAACAACGACAGCCATTAACCTGGCTGCGAGTTTCGCCATTCTTGAATATAAAACCCTTCTTGTAGATGCAGATCCACAGGCAAACAGCACAACAGGTGTAGGATTTGACCTGCATAATGTTCAGCAGAGTCTGTACGACTGCTTTGTGAATGAGGCAAAAGCAAAAGATGTTGTTCTCAAAACTGAAATTCCCTTTCTCGACCTCATCCCTTCTCATATTGATCTGGTTGGTGCCGAGATAGAAATGATTAATCACCCCAACAGAGAAAATGTATTAAAAGTTCTTTTAGAAGATGTTGGAAATGATTATGATTTCATCATCATCGATTGCTCTCCTTCATTGGGGCTCATTACCATCAATGCACTCACTGCTGCTCACTCGGTTGTGATACCAGTACAGGCAGAGTTCTTTGCACTGGAAGGATTGGGAAAACTTCTGAATACAATTAAAATCGTACAAAGCAGGCTCAACACAGAGCTCGTCATTGAAGGAATATTGATGACGATGTACGACGGAAGGCTGCGTCTTTGCAACCAGGTGGTGAGTGAAGTACGTCGCCATTTCGAAGGGCTTGTTTTCGACTCCATCATACATCGCAATACCCGACTAAGCGAAGCGCCAAGCTTTGGCAAACCGGTCATTTTATACGACAGCGACAGTAAGGGTGCCGTTAACTATCTCAATCTTGCAAAAGAAATTTTGCAACGCAACAATATGACGCAGATCAGACAGGAAGACCGCACACTCGAAATTGAATAACCTTTTTTCTTCTCTTCAAACAGCGTTGACAGGATCAATGACATCATCAGCATTTAACGGACAACGTCATTTCAAAGACCTTCGCATTGTCTTTATGGGCACACCTGAATTCGCGGTGAGTTCCCTCGATGCACTTGTTAAAGCCGGAATGAATATTGTAGGTGTAGTTACTGCACCCGACAAAGCAGCAGGTCGAGGCATGAAAATGATGCAAAGTGCTGTGAAATCTTATGCCGTAGAGCACCAACTTCCTGTATTGCAGCCAAGCAAATTAAAAGACCCTCAATTTATCGAGGAGTTAAGTAATCTGAAACCTGATGTACAGATAGTTGTTGCCTTTCGTATGCTCCCGGAAATTGTCTGGAACCTTCCTCCGATGGGCACCATCAATGTGCATGCAAGTCTGCTTCCCCACTACCGCGGTGCAGCACCGATCAACTGGGCTATTATCAATGGAGAAACAGAAACGGGCATCACCACATTCCAACTCAAACACGAAATTGATACAGGGAATATTTTACTGCAAGAGAAAGTACCAATCAGTCAAACACAAACAGCAGGCGAACTGCATGATGTACTAAAAGAAACAGGTGCAGCTTTGCTTGTTAAAACAATTCAGGGATTGTGTGAAGGAACCATTGATCCTCAACCGCAGGCAAAATTGATAGATGAGACGTTGATTAAACATGCACCGAAAATATTTACTGAGACTTGCAGAATTGATTTTCAGCAGTCACTAGAAAAAATTTACAACCTCATCAGAGGGATCTCACCTTATCCCGGTGCATTTACTTTTATCAATGAAAAATTGATAAAAATTTTTCGGGCAACAAAAGAAGAAGCAATAGTAAAAGAAGAACCGGGCTTTGTGGTCTCAGACAGAAAAACATTTCTGAAAATCGCATGCAACGATGGGTATTTACATTTACAGGAATTGCAAATGGAAGGGAAGAAAAGAATGTTGGTTGCAGACTTTCTGAAAGGTTACAGATGGGAATGATGATGGCTACTCAACCGGCCAGATGATTTCTGCAGAAAATTCACTGCCCTTCACTCCCAATTGCGAAGCAGCTGCCTCACTGATAATGAAATTTTCCGGCGCATTTTCTTTTACCTCCTGTAAAGTACTCAGCACTTTTACATAAACGATTTTACCGGTAACGGTATTCTTTATCAGCACAATTGTACCGCGCTCTATTCCATCTATAATCAGGTAATATTTCCCGTCTGTCCAGCCACTGGTTGTTTTGAATACAGTCCCCTTTCCACTTTCTGTTTTACTTGCGGAGGAAGCTTTGATCTGTGCCTCATATTCACTTCTGAAAAATCCTTCTCCTGTATATTTGTTTGAGATCTCAATTGAATCTTTTTTATCAGTAGTCTGACTTGGTTTTGTTTCATTCACTTTGACAACTTTATTATCAGCCGGCTTATCCTCATTTGTTGTCTTAACAGGTTCGTTTTTTTCTTCCTTCGGTGTGGTAGTGATAACCGGGTCCTGACGAACAGGAGACGCTTTCTCTGCAAGCGAAGACACATTCTTATCTATTTTCAGAAAACCTACCACGATACGACTGCCCGCGTTCAATTCATCTCCGATGCCTTGATTCCAGGATTTAAGTTCAGCAACTGTTGTTTTAAAATCTTTTGCAATAGTAGCCAGAGAAGATTTGGAAGGAGCCTTGTAATAAAGGGGGATGGTGACTTCCTGTGCAGTACGTGCACCTTTTTGCCAGAAATTATTAGCTACAAGCGGAATCATAATTTTTTGACCGATAGACAAGCCGGATTTTTCAAGGTCTAATTTATTGTAAGGCGCAATGATTTTCGGACTTAAATTATACATCCGGCCAATGCTGTAAAAATTTTCCTTCGCGCCTACCGTATGCTCGAGATATGGATTCAACTGGTTATCCATAAAAACATCCGAAGGAATAGACTGCGAAAAAGAATTCATTCCGGTAAGCAGACAACATACGAAAAAAATGAAACGAAACATGGATAACAGGTTTATACGGCAAAGATGGGAAAAAGCAACTAAGTTTACACCCATATATGTATATTGAATTCTTAAAAAACCTGTTAGTTTTCTGAACATGGTAGATAAAAAGAAAAAATTTTATGTTGTCTGGAAGGGAAAGACACCGGGCATATACACTACCTGGGATGAATGCAGCAAACAGGTAGCAGGATTTCCCGGGGCACAGTACAAATCCTTCTCTACAATTGCAGAAGCAGAATTGGCATTTCAACAAAAGCCGGAGAGAATTCTTTTCTCAGGAAAAGAAAAAGCAGAAAAAAAAACATCCTCAAAAATATCTTCTTCTTCGCCATTGCCTGTGTGCATTGTAGTAGATGCCGCATGGAACAGTGTTCAAAAAGACATGGAATACCAGGGGATTTTTTTTCATACGGGAAAAAGAATTTTTCATCTCGGGCCACTGCCCAACGGCACCAATAATATCGGTGAATTTCTGGCCATTGTTCACGCACTGGGATATTGTAAAAAACACGATTTGAACGATATGCCGATTTACAGTGACAGCCGTAACGCAATCGGTTGGGTGAAGCAAAAGAAATGCAAAACCAATCTTGAACTTTCTGCCAAAACAAAACATATCCACGACCTGATACAAAGAGCAGAAAGCTGGCTTCATCATAATCATTATAAAAACAAAGTGCTCAAATGGGAAACAGCGTTCTGGGGCGAAAACCCTGCCGACTTCGGAAGAAAATAAAAGATCAGTAACCTTTGATGATTGGTTTCACCTGTTGAGTAATCCCATTTTGAAACCGCATGTAATACATCCCGGCTGGCAATCCGTTTGCTTCAAAGCGCACAGTATATTCTCCGGGAGGCATATCACGGTCGTGCAATGTTTTAATCACACGTCCCTGTGCATCCATGATCTGAATCAATGCATGACCACCTGCAGTTTTAAATTTGATGGTGGTTGTTTCGGTAAATGGATTGGGATAATTACTGATCAGTGATACACCGGGAATTCTAGTATCTGTAACTGACGTTACACCGCAGGTGCCTGATGCACACAGCGGAAGCTGCTGGAAGTTTTGCAACAATGTATTTTGTAATGTTGCTGCATCTGCGCAGAACCATCCCTGCAATAAACTTGCATACACACTTCTGAAATCATATTGCATGGGAATATTGTCATTCACCAGTGCGTTGGTTGGAATCGTTGGATTCACGCCCGTGATACCTGGATTCACTTTCGTGCCAAATAAAAACATCGGAGCGGCTGCACCATGATCGGTGCCTACACTTCCGTTGGAACGAATCCTTCTTCCGAATTCGGAAAAGGTCATGCCGATCACTCTGTCTGCAACACCTAGTCCTTTCAGGTCATCCTGAAATGCTTTGATTGCACTGCTTACGCGTGTCAATAAAGTAGTATGCGACCCTGTTAAAGGATCATTGGTATTTGTTTGCGAAGCATGTGTATCAAAACCGCCAAGACTCACCATATACACCCTTGTCTTTAGTCCTCCTTTAATCAAACGCGCCACAATTTTCAGTTGATCCGCAAGATTATTATTTGGATACACGCCTTGCTGTGTCACTTTAGAAGCAGCCTCTGTAATGCGACCTGCGTAGGCATTTGTTTGACGGGCAACCAAGCGAACATATTGTAATGCTTCGCCTGCAGGTGTTGCAGGCACAGGCTCTTCAGTTCCATTAATCAGACTATAAAAGTTAGATGTACTGGATATACTGATTCCCATATTCGCGGATGGCCCTTGTAATGCGAGAGAGGTTGTTGAACCAATCTGAATACCCAATGGATCAGGAGCATTTGTATTGGGATAACCTGTCGGGAAGTCAGGATACTGATCTGCAAGATAGCGACCTGTCCATCCGGATGTGAGCACTTCATTGCTTGCAGATCCACTCATCCAGATATCGGTGGCTCTGAAGTGAGAAAAATTCGGATTGGGATAACCAACGGCCTGCACAATCCGAAGTTGTCCTTCATTGTAAAGTTGCTGCATGCCTGTCATAGCGGGATGAAATCCTACTCCCGATACACCAGACAAGCGAAGCACATTATTTTCAGGAATAGCAATATTGCTTCTTGCATTGAAATAATTACTGTACTGATCAAGTGGTATCAATGTATTCAATCCATCATTACCTCCGTTAAGTTGCACAAGCACCAGCACTTTATCTGTTTCCACAAATCCGTTCAGCATTTCCTGAAAAAAAGGACTCTCACCCAGCACCCTTACAGAAAAGGGTTTTAGCAGTGAGGGGATTACTGCCATTGGTAAGGTATTTCGGAGAAATTCTTTACGTTTCATTTTAAAAGTTGCGCGTTACGGGCGAAGTCCGACCGCTTCGAAGAAGCGGGCGGATTATGAGTTGTTTAAGT
>JBIIPV010000029.1:0-7846 GCA_044342435.1 Lacibacter sp.
AGTAAGCGGGAGAAATATGCTGGCTTATTTGTTTTCAAACTGGCTCGGTATCATTGTTACAATTGCTATTCCGCTGTTTTATTTATGGCCCGATATTAATCATTATATAAAAAAGGGGAAATAATATTCACTAATCAGATAGTGAAATGATATCTATTTATAGATAAACAAACACTATTCCCCCCCAACTAAAATAATACAATCATACCATAAAAAAGGAACTTCGTAAAACATCCGGGGTTAGTTAATTTTGAACTGCCATTAACTCCTCCATTTTTTATACCTTAGTCAAAATGAAATTTAATATAACCTTTTGCTCCCGTGAAAAAAATTAAACACTTCTTTTCTAAAATTTACAGAATCAGCCTGAGCTTCAAAAAACAAGAAGAACTTGCATGGGCAGATCTCAAGGACATTCATCTTCAGGCAGAGTGGAAATCCGGCATCTATGAGAAGGAAAAATGTATTGAAACTTCTTTTGAATTAAGCAATGGCGCCGGTGCAGTATTTCAATATTTCATTTACGAAGGTTCCTTTCACTGTCGTGTAAGACTTATGGAAAATTTTCCTACCGATCTTACAACCGATGTATTTGTGCTTGCATCTCATTTCAATAACCTTTTATCAAACGGGGTGGTGAAGATTGACGTAAATACACAATCTGTTGACTATCATCAAAAAATTGATTTACTTGTTCCCCTTTTATATAAAGGAGAATTTCATCATCAGATTTCCCGTCATTATAATACGTCGAATGATATTTATGCTGCTTTCAACAGACTGGTAACAGAACAAGAGGCCCCAGCCATCATCATCGCTGACCTGCTCAACAAAAAAGAAAACGACGATCCGAAAAATTCCTGATTTTTTTATTGAAGCAAAGAAACCCTTCACCTTTTTGATTAAATAATGCTGGATTGATAATGTAAAATCAATAATTCCGGATGATTTTATCATTTCCAAAAAGTCATCAAGCCCTTTTACTGTTTCGATACTTTCCGGCAATTACCTCACCCATCGTTTTATTATTCACCTTTCCTTCAAGCCATGAAATAACATCCAGATAAGCAAACGCCCTGGTCTCAAATCGATTTTTTTCTAACCCTTTGATCTGATTTAATAATTCCTGTAAATCAGAGCGTATTTGTCTTGCATCAGGATATCTTCGTTTCAGGAAACGAAAAATCGCCTCCTCCACAACAGTCAGGTTTTTCATCCGCAACATGAACCGGTGTACTGCTTTTACCAATGAATCAAGGATGTCGAAATTTCCCAATTCATAATGACACATTAAGTGCATCAGCCGCGCATAGGACTGAAGATCCATCCTCAA
Organism: Lacibacter sp.; assembly: GCA_044342435.1. Classification (GTDB taxonomy): domain Bacteria; phylum Bacteroidota; class Bacteroidia; order Chitinophagales; family Chitinophagaceae; genus Lacibacter. The sequence continues at coordinate 1,334 of JBIIPV010000029.1, forward strand.
ATCAACCGGGCCATTGATAATTTCCTGCAAGTAATCAATTGCTTTTTCATACTCCCCGTTTCCAAAATATAGAGATGCAAACTTATAGTTGAAAACAAGAATCCTGTGCGGATCAACATACAGTTCATACTCAGAAAGCTTTTGCTCGATCTCCGGAATCAACTTCACGCCCTCCGAAAAACTTCCTTTCATCAAATGCCCATTCATTTTGGCGCCATTGATATAGATTGAAATATGTGTCTTGAAATTATCATGTCGAAGCGCATCTTCTGTTAATGCAAAATGCTCAAATGAAGCAAGTGTTAGATCGAAACCATTGAAATGCCTGAGATCAAACTGCGCATTCAATAAGGTGTGAATGCCTTTGATATAATGTCCTGTTTCAATAGATTTTAATTTAGGATCACCATCAAATAAAGACACCCATTTCTGCGCATAACGGTAATACATTAAAAAATCCTGACGGATAAATGCATACCAGCAATAACTCTGATAGAGATAAAGCTTTTCATAAAACCCCGACACTTTTTCTTCGTCCTTAGGCAGATTCGATTTAAAATAAGCACGCACGTCCTTTTCATCTTCTACATTTCTTGCATGTCCGTTAAGTACATACCAACGATATAGCAACAAGGCAAGGTTAGACAATCTGGTGACACGATCAATGTGCTCGCTGTTTTCAAGAGCTTCATCTGCAAGTTTTTGTGTTTTTTCAGTTGAACTTCTGGTGATGTGAAGCAATTCGATTTTTTTCTCAAGCGACAACAGTTGCACCAGTGTGTTGAATTTATGATGGGCAACGGCCTGCTCTTTTGCTTTTTCCAAAATGCGCAGACTCTGAATCTTAAGGCCTTTGTTGTAAAGAATACGGGCATGGTCAAGGTGTTCACTCAACTGAAGATCAATGCTGTCGCCCGTGCGCAACAATCGCAAACTCGATAAAAGCTCTCTGTATAGATGCACCTTCAGATTCGCAAGCTGTGCACGACTGAGCTCGGGCATTTTTTTAAACAATACTTTCTCATCATATTCCTGCATTCGGTCAATCGCATCAAATAGTTGTACAATTTTCAGGTCCTCTTTGGCTGAACTTCGTTTTATATAAAGCTTAAAATGTCTTTTTTCTGCCTTCTCCAAAGAACGGATCAGCTGAAATAATATATCGGAATAGCGGTTTGCCATATGTAGTGTGTTTCTTTAAAATCCTTTACAGGAAAGGGTTTCAGAAAATTAGATGCTGTTAGACATCATAATTAAAAACAGAATTTGATTTTTCTGTCCTTCTCTGCAAAACTAATTTTACATCGTCAAACAATCGTGAAACGTATGGCAGGAAACAAAAAGATAATTGTTTGACAAACGAGCCCATTAAAAGGTTCATTCTTACACAAAGTAACGTTTTTCATATGGCAAGCAATCGATTACGATCCGCTGTTTCTACAGTGGATCTTTTCGTTTTAGGGATCATAGATGTTTTGTAAAAGAAATATTATTCTTTTGAATATCAACTCTTGGCAAATAGCTTTTTTCAATATAAACATTGTTTTTTTGCAGAAATTTTCAAAATGAGTCTCATCGAATTAAAAGAAAAAATAGCGACAGCCAGAGAAGAAATCATCCATCATCCTTTATACAGCCATCTCAAAACAATACAGGATCTGCAAACATTTGCCGGCTATCACGTTTTTGCCGTATGGGACTTTATGAGTTTACTGAAAAAATTACAACAGGAATTGACTTGTGTATCTATACCCTGGATTCCAAAAGGATCTGCCGATACCCGCTACCTGATTAATGAAATTGTGCTGGGCGAAGAAAGTGATATTGACCCGGATGGCAACCGCATCAGTCATTTCGAATTATACCTGCGTGCTATGAAGCAACTGGGTGCATCTTCGTCGGGCATACAAGATTTATTAAACCATCTTCATGCAGGAAACACGGTTTCGAAAGCGCTGCAACATGCAGGTGTTCCCGATGCTGTAAATTCATTCTGCAACCATACATTCGAATTGATTGAAAACGCACCGGCACATGTTCTTGCGGCTGTTTTTACATTCGGTCGCGAAGACCTGATTCCCGATATGTTTCACGAACTGGTTAGCCGACTCGCAGATGAATACCCTGAAAAAATTTCATTATTTAAATACTATCTGGAAAGACATATTGAAGTAGATGGCGACCACCATAGCTTACTAGCTCTACAAATGGTAGAGGAACTTTGCGGAAACGATGAGCTGAAATGGAGTGAAGCCGCAGATGCTTCTGTTCAAGCACTGAAAGCAAGAAAGATGTTGTGGGATGGTATTTTAAATGAACTGAAAGAAAACATCGTTAAGTCAAGTGCGTTATCAGTATAACAAAAACGCTTTCATCTCCTCTTTCCATTTTTTATGAATTGAAAATTCGGGATCATGTCCCGATAACAGCAAGGTAAAAGCATTCTGCACTCCTGTTAATTTATCCAGATGGTGATCTCCAGAGGGATTAGCATGTGTGCGATAGAATCGTTTTTCAAGTTTTCCGGGGTGTAATAGATGTATCATCTTTAATAAACACCATCCTGTTTGAACCGGATGAAATAAATGGTGATCCGTTACCTTCCAGAGAATTCCCTTGCAATATTCTCCCAGATAAGGAGGTGCCTGTGCAATAAAATCGCAGACCTCAAATTCCACCCCTGCTATTGGGTTATCTTTTAAATAAGTAAGTATTGGGTCTGTCTGCAACCAAGGTGCCGCAACAATGCGAAACGACCAATCTGTTCCTCTGCCTTCGTTGAGATTTACTCCTTCAAGCAAACCGGTACCGGGATAACATGCTGCAGCTTCTACATTTTGAATGGCAGGGGATGTTGGAACAAAAGAAAATGAATGTTCAAAACCCGATGATCGACTGTATTCATCAACAGGAATAACCTCCGGTTTAAAACCGACAGTTCGTGTTGCAGCAAAATAACGGGCAAGTTCTCCGAGTGTACAAGAATGACGCAAAGGAATATTCCATCTGCCTATAAACGAACTACAGTTTATCTCATCTAATGCAGGCCCTTCAGATAAACGTAAATCCAGTCCGGTTGGGTTTGGCCGATCGAGCACAACAAACCGAATCCCTGCTTTTGCACAAGACTCGATCACATAGGTCATGGTCCATAAATAAGTATAGAACCGGCAACCAATATCCGGCACATCAAAAAAAACAACATCCAACCCCTCCAAATCCTGGTCGTTCGGAGCAAGCTTGTCCCCATAAAGACTCACAACAGGCAAGCCGGTTACTTCATCTACAGTATCCTCTTGACGAAGTCCATCTGCTCCTGTCACAGATATGCCATGCTCCGGAGAGAAAAGTTTTACCAGGTTCATCCCGGCATTTAACATAGCAACACGGGTTTTGATTCCGGATGAAGTGACGGCAGCCTCATTCGTAACCAATGCACATTTCCCATAATCGGGTGGAGATGTTTTCTTCAGAAGTTGATCTATTCCAAAAGACATAATGGCAAGTTATCAAATCAAAACTCGTTTTAGCTGCTGTTTTAATTTAATGATAAAGGTATTTTTAAGAGCTTTCCCTTAGCAATAGCCTATATCTTCCCTCATTTTTAAATTCTTCTGGCTTAAATGTTTGTGGAGGCTTAAAATCCGCCGTAATCTTGTGTTGTCATTCAATGACACCAATATCCAAATCCTACCAAAAACCGAACCCAAAATCCAATGGCCTGTTTTTAAAAACGGCCCTATGAACGAAAACCATGGCTTCTGTACCTAAGAAAACGGACTAAAGACAAGAAAATTGAAGCCAGATAAAAAACCCCGCCCCGAAAAGGCGGGGTTTTTGTTTAATGATTCAGACAATAATTACGTTTTTAATAAACAGTTGTTAAATTTATCCTAACGCAAAACCATTTTGTTTAAACAAACGTTTATATATTCTAAACAAATTAATATGAAAAAAACATTTTTGAAAACAGCTGCTTTCATGCTTGCAGCAACCACATTTTTAATTTCCTGTAAAAAAGACGAAGAGAAAGCGGAAGCAAAAGTATTAGTAACACACGCCTCTCCCGATGCACCGGGTGTTGACTTACTGGTTGACAACGCAAAAGTAAACAGTGCCGCGCTAACATTCCCAAACAGTACTTCTTACCTGACTGTAAAAGCAGGACAACGCAATATTAAAGTGAATGCTGCAGGTACAACCACCAATGTAATCAATGCCAATATCGATTTCGTTAAAGATAAAAATTACTCACTTTTCGCCTATAACCTTCTTGCTTCTATCGGTGCTGTACTGGTTGAAGACAACCTCGCTGCACCTGCAAGCGGAAAGGCGCATATCCGTTTCTTCCACCTGAGTCCGGGTGCTCCGGCTGTTACTGTAGGTGTATTAAGCGGAACAAACTTTACCCCGGTTTTCACAAACCGCGCTTTCGAAACACAAGCTACAGCTACTGCAAATCAGGCATTTAGTCCTGTAGATGCAGGTACCTATACTTTTGATGTTCGTTTACCGGGTACAACTACTTCAGTATTAACAGTACCAGGCGTTGCTCTGCAGGCAGGTAAAATTTATACTGTTTATGCAAGAGGAATTGTAGGTAATACAACAACTCCGCTCTCCGCCTCTGTGATTACACATAATTAATATTCTGGTCAAACCTTTTGTAAAACCGCCTGTATGGGCGGTTTTATTTTTTTAAAACTTTTCGATTTCTTTTACATAATCGGTATGGCTCTGAATAAATCTTGATGTTACTTTGCGGCACATTAATTTTTTTATTATGAATCTTCAACGATCGCTTTCTGTTCTCTGTTTCCTGCTTTTTGTTACAACCGGCTTCGCACAGGTGAAACTGGTGGAAAAAGTCAGCAAAAAAGGAAATGAAGTTGTCATCCCTTACGAAAAATACGTCCTGCCAAACGGTCTTACCGTGATATTGCACGAAGACCACAGCGACCCGCTCGTTCACATTGATGTAACCTACCACGTGGGCAGTGCCCGTGAAGAAATTGGGAAAAGTGGTTTCGCTCACTTTTTTGAACACATGATGTTTCAGGGCAGCGACAACGTAGCAGATGAGCAACATTTCAAAATCGTTACCGAAGCCGGAGGTACACTCAATGGAAGCACCAACCGCGACCGTACAAACTACTACCAAACCGTTCCCAGTAATCAACTCGAGAAAATGCTCTGGTTAGAAGCAGACCGCATGGGTTATTTACTGGATGCAGTAACCCAACCGAAGTTTGAAGTACAGCGTTCAACTGTTAAAAACGAAAGAGGACAGAATTATGATAATCGTCCTTATGGACTGGCACAGGAATACCTGGCAAAAACATTATATCCTTACGGACATCCATATAGCTGGTTAACAATCGGGTATGTAGAAGATCTGGACAGAGTAGATGTGAACGACCTGAAAAACTTTTTCCTTCGCTGGTATGGCCCAAATAACGCAACCCTAACCATCGGGGGCGACATACAACCTGCTGCCGTTTTGAAAATGATTGAAAAATATTTTGGATCAATCCCTCGCGGACCTGAAGTAAAAAACATGGCTTCCATGGTGCCGCTGGTAGAAAAAACAAAGTTTGTTAACTATGTTGACAATTATGCTCGCTTTCCGATTATCCTGAAAGCCTACTCAACCGTACCAAACTACCACAAAGACATGGCGGCCCTTTCTTGTCTTGCTCAAGTACTTGGACAAGGAAACAATTCGGTATTATACCAGCAAATGGTAAAAAATCAAACCGTTCTTCAAGCCAGCGCAAGCAGTCAATTGAGTGAATTAAGCGGTGAGTTCTGGTTCACCATCATCCCAATGCCCGGTAAACCACCGGCCAGCGCCTATGCAGCATTTAAAAGAGCGCTTGATAGTTTTGAAGTAAGAGGCGTTACTGATGAAGACATCATTAAATTCAAAGGTGGTATCCAGGCTCAGCTGATCAATGGTTTACAAAGCGTATCCGGTAAAGTTTCACAGTTAGCAGCTTTTCAAACATTTACAGGCAATCCGAATAAAATAAAAGACCTGATCAGCATGTACGATCAGGTAACAAAAGAAGATGTGATGCGCGTGTATTTTCAATATATCAAAAACGCACATGGCGTCACCCTCACTGTTCTGTCTAAGGGCCAGGAAAAAGCGGCAGTAGCAGAAGATAATCACACCATTGTGAAAGAAGGATACAAAGCGCCTGATTACGGTTACTCGGGACTGTTATATAACAAAGGGAAAGATAATTTTGACCGCAGCAAGATGCCGGGCAACGGTCCAAACCCGGTTGTAAAAGTTCCGGCATACTGGACAAACAACTTACCGAACGGCATCAAAATGATTGGCAGCAATAACAACGAATTGCCAACAGTTACCCTTTCTCTTAAAATTCCCGGCGGACACCTTCTTCAATCGGGTGATTTATCAAAAGCTGGTCTTGCTGAAATCACTGCCTCTCTGATGAATGAAGACACAAAACTTCGTACTGCCGAAGAGATGAGCAAAGAGTT
>JBIIPV010000030.1:0-7718 GCA_044342435.1 Lacibacter sp.
TAATCTCTAAACATATGAGTAAGATCAAGTGAAATGAAAATCTCAGACATATTCTTTCATTGAGCGGGCAATGTATATTTACTTCAGTAGGTGCACGGAATTTCATTCCGGTACCGCGAGGATTAAAGCAGACAAACGTGCTTGCAAAAGGGTATAAAACTGCTTTATCCGGGAACCGGCGTCTGCCGGTTCTTTTTTATATATCCGAACTCATCTTGCCGGATTGTAGAATTATGATTTTTCTGACAAACAGATATTAAGCCCGTAGAAGACTTGAAGGCTGTTGATTTTCTTTTTCTAGAGTCGAATATTCATCTTTTAAATTTTCCAATCAAAACAAGATCACTTTTCAGAGCTTGTGTCCAAACTTATTTTGAGCAGGCGTTTCTAGGTGACATGCGTCACATAAAATAAACAAACGGAACATGATTTTTGCAGGATCAAATAAAGAATATGCTCATAGCCGGATATATCGCATCTCTCATCATTGGTCTTTCACTTGGCCTGATCGGCGGTGGAGGATCAATACTGACGGTTCCCGTGTTGGTGTACCTTTTTGGGATTGACCCTGTTACGGCAACCGCCTATTCTTTGTTCATTGTAGGTTCAACCAGTCTTGTTGGCGTAATCCCGAAATACAATAACGGAGAAGTTAATCTTAAAACAGCCGTCATATTTGGAATCCCTTCTATGGTTGCGGTTTATGCTACAAGGGCATTCTTGGTACCTGCACTTCCTGATGAAATTTTTTCGATTGGTGATTTTATTATTACAAAAGCATTATTGATGATGATGTTGTTTGCCATATTAATGGTATTTGCCTCTGTTTCGATGATCAGAGAAAACAACAATAAGAATGAAAAAGAAGAAAAACAGGTATTCAACTATCCCATGATTTTGCTGGAAGGTACTGTTGTGGGTCTTTTAACAGGATTGGTCGGTGCAGGCGGTGGATTTTTAATTATTCCTGCCCTGGTAATTTTAAGTAAGCTCCCAATGAAACAGGCGGTAGGCACCTCTCTGTTAATCATTGCTGCCAAATCATTGTTTGGGTTTACCGGTGATATTGGAAAACAACATATAGACTGGCAATTGCTTCTTTCCGTTACAACGCTTGCTATAATCGGAATTTTTATAGGCAATGCATTAAGTAAAAAGATTTCAGCCGGGAGTCTTAAAAAAGCCTTTGGCTGGTTCGTTCTGGTAATGGGTATTTATATCATAGTGAAAGAGTTGTTGATTAAATAAATCAATTTCATCATTTAAAAATCAAGCAAATGTATTTTCAGCACATTTACGACAAAACACTCGCGCAAGCCAGTTACTTTATTGGTTGTCAGAAAGCCGGAGTTGCTGCAGTGATCGATCCGAAAAGAGACGTTGACACCTACGTTGAAATCGCGAAGCAAAACAACATGAAGATTACGCATATTCTTGAAACACATATACATGCAGACTTCTTATCCGGATCGCGGGAGTTGAAAGCGCTTACCGGCGCTGATTTGTATTTGTCGGACGAAGGTGGTTCGGGTTGGGAATATGAATTTGATCACATTGGTTTAAAAGATGGATCCTCTTTTATGGTTGGCAATCTGAAAATTGATGTGATTCACACCCCGGGTCATACACCGGAAAGCATCAGCTTCCTGCTTACCGACACACCGGCCAGTCCTGAACCTGTGATGTTTTTCACCGGTGATTTCGTTTTTGTAGGTGATATCGGCAGACCCGACCTCCTTGAGAAAGCTGCAGGAATGAGCGGAACCATGGATGCAGGTGCACATGAAATGTATAAATCAATAAAAAAATTCAGCAAACTCCCAGACTACATTCAAGTCTGGCCCGGACATGGAGCAGGTTCTGCTTGTGGTAAATCACTCGGCGCTGTTCCAAGTACCACGGTAGGTTATGAAAAAATCAGAAACTGGGCTTTTCAATTTGCAAATAATGAAAAAGGCTTTGTCGATTTCCTTCTGGAAGATCAGCCGGAACCTCCGAAGTACTTCGCGATGATGAAGAAACTAAATAAAACAAACCGTACGCTGCTCACAGAAGTTCCTAAACTAAAGCATCTGAGTAATACTGAGTTAACAGACGCGATGAGTAAAGGGATAAAACTGATTGATGCACGCATGAAGTTTGATTATGCCAAAGGTTATATTCCGGGCAGTATCAATATTCAGGGTAACAACTCATTCGCAACATGGGCAGGCTGGTTTTTAAACTATGAAGAACCTTTTATTTTACTTGCAAATGAATCACAATTAGAAGACCTAACACGCAAACTCATGCGTGTTGGGCTTGATCGTATCATGGGTTATATCCCTTCTGTTAAAGATTATGTAGCAGCAGGAGGCAAACTCGATCTCGTTGACATAATCGACACTAATACTTTCAAGGAAATGATGAAAGGAGAAGATATACAAATTGTTGATCTCAGAGGTGCATCAGAATACAAAGCGGGATATATCAAAAACGCAGACCATGTTTTTGTAGGAACAGTTCTTCAAAATATTCATAAGATAAGCAAAGAAAAAAAGGTAGTGATACATTGTCAGGGAGGCGATCGTGCAAGCATTGGATATTCTCTACTTGCACGGGAAGGATACAAAAATGTGCTCACCTATTCAGGCAGCATCAATGAGTGGGTGGCATTGGGAAATCCGCTGGAACATGTTTAAATTAAAAAGTTTATCTATAAATAAAGCTCCTCTGATTATTGCAATTATAAGTTGCACACATTTTAATGTATTCGGACAACATCAGGAAATTGGGGAGAAGCCGGAAATCTGGAAGAAAGGTGTCAAGGTAACCTTAGACAGCAATTCTTTTTTATACGCTTTCAAAAATGGGAAAGCTAGTGGTCATTTGCGCTATTTTTTCATGGCTACTGATAATCAATCAGGATTAACAGACTATTTTGCCAATGCAGCAGGTGGTGGATTAAAATTCGAAACAGCAAAATTCAAGGGTTTCCAACTAGGCATCAGCGGATTCTTTACTTTTAATTTAGGCTCTTCACCCTTCTATAAACCAGATCCGAAAACGAATCAATTTAGCCGCTATGAAATTGGTTTATTTGATGTGGAAGATCCGTCAAACAAGTCGGACATCGACCGGCTTGAAGAATTATACCTCAAATATAATTTCAGACATTCTTCTATCACAATTGGAAAACAATTAATCAATAACCCCTTCATCAATTTGCAGGATGGGCGCATGAGGCCAACCGAAGTAAGCGGCCTGTGGCTAGATCATCAAACAAAAAAAACAAGAATAGAGGGAGGTTTTTTATATCAAATTTCTCCGAGAGGAACTGTTAAATGGTATGGTGTTGGAGAATCGATTGGTGTTTATTCAACCGGTATTAACAAAGATGGAAGCAAATCAGAATATAAAGGGAATACCAATACAAAAGGAATTGCGATGATTGGTATTAATCACAAGGCAAACAATGACCTTTCGTTTCAATTCTGGCACATCTATACAGAGAACATATTCAATTCCAGCTTCCTGCAGGCTGAATTTGAAAAAGAATTGATAAATAAACACAAATTAAGCGCCGGCATCCAACTTCTTCATCAATCTAGGATTGGCGAAGGTGGTAATAAAGAAGAAAAGAAAAGATACATGCAGGATCGCACATCTATTATTTTTGGAGGAAAATTAGGATGGCAATATAACAACTGGAATGCATCTCTTAATTTCAACAGAATTACATCACAAGGTCGTTATACAATTCCTAGGGAATGGGGAAGAGACCCCTTCTACACTTTTATGCCCAGAGAGCGAAATGAAGGACTCGCAGATGTTTATGCTTATGTGGTAAAACTTGGAAAAAAGTTCCCAAAACATCACATAAACTCGTCCATCGCAATTGGCCACTTTAATCTACCCTCCGTGTATCATTATGCAGCTAATAAATACGGACTCCCATCATACAACCAATTTAATATAGATGTCAGACATCAATTTAATGGTTCACTGATAGGACTTGAAGCACAAATTCATAATCAACAGAGTGAACATGAGCCTGTGGAATCTGGTGCTTAATTATAACTTTTGAGCATTATCCTTTTTAAAATCATAGATTCATTTAATCCTTTAAAGCTGTTCGAATGATCGGGTAGTCTTTAGATTTTTTTGGGTAAGAAGAGAGAATTTGGAAAACCCCAAAAATCTGATATTATTTACACAAATACAATAAGGCACAGAGGATCTATGGATAAGCATCGTTATTTAATAGTATAAAAGATCAATGAGGGAGTTTATCTCTTAGTTTACCATAAACCCATGTTCCGGCAATTGCCATCAAAATGGTTACAGAAATGACAGTTGCTCCATAGCCTAATTGAGCAAAAAGAGGTCCCGGACAAGCGCCGGTCATTGCCCATCCAAAGCCAAATAATACACCTCCAATAATCTGACCCTTATTAAATGTTTTCTTTGGAAGTAAAATTTCTTCGCCATAGATCGTTCTGATCTTGAATTTTTTGATCAGAAAAACTGAAATCGCACCAACGACAACGGCAGAACCAATGACTCCAAACATGTGAAAACTTTGGAGGCGAAACATTTCCTGGATACGATACCAGGAAACTACTTCAGATTTAATCAGCACAACGCCAAAAACTATTCCGAATAATAGATACTTCAAATTGTGCCACATGGGTGTATGAACCTGTTCTTCGTTGACACACATTGCATCAAGCGACCTGACTTCGAAATCTGTATTAGTTTCTTCTGTATTTTTTTGCATAATAATTAATTAAAGAGAAAGAATCAATGGGAGAATTAGATTAGCCATAATAAACCCTCCCATCATGAAAGAAATTGTTGCAATTAAAGAAGGCACCTGTAGATTTGATAAGCCCATGATAGCATGACCTGAAGTACATCCACCCGCATAACGTGTTCCAAAACCCACCAAAAACCCACCTATAACCAACATTAAAAAACCTCTTAATGTTGCCAAAGATTGCCAATTAAATAATTCTTCAGGCACTAATCCATGTATTTCTGTAATACCATAGCCCGACAATTCACCAACAAGATCCGGATGAACAACAACAGATTGTTCTGTATTTAAAACCAGTACTGTCAGTATTCCGCCAAGAAATATGCCAAAAGCAAAAAATAAATTCCATGCCTCTTTTTTCCAGTCATACTGAAAAAAGGGAATTTTAGCCGGCAGGCAGGCTGCACATACATGGCGCAGAGAAGAGGAAATGCCAAATGTCTTATTGCCAAAAATCAATAAAGTTGGCACCATCAGACCTATAACAGGACCGGCAACATACCAGGGCCATGGTTGTTTGATAAAATCAAGGAATGACATGTTATTCTATGTATAAATTATTTAATAAAGAAAGCAAAATTCAAAATTGTATATCTATTTTATTGTGATTAAGGTCACAAACGGGTATATTTTTACAAATTATAAAATCTCACCGTAGCCCGACTGAAATTTTTTAAACTATGACCATCGATAACCATCTATCGATCATCGATTTATCTCGTACCTGCGGCACTTTTTATCTTATTGAAAAATAATTTTCTACACATATTAAGCGCCTACGTCGCTACTCGTCAATTGTTAGAAGATCGAACAAAGAACATCGAACAACATCATCTATCCATATTAGACAAAAACACTTCCGGCGTTAAAATATTGATTGAGGCTTTCTTATAATCTCTGATATTTCGGGTGATGATGGTATCAATATTATGCTCAATTACAAGTTACAAGCAGGATAAAAACGGTCAACGTTATTTAGGCATCAACAGTGATACACCCGTAACCCGTAACTCGTAACAACAAGCAACCTCCAACTATCGTATTTTTGTACTCCGGCATTTTTCCGGATTCACCGAATGCAGATTTAATTGTGATTGAACGTAAACTTGGCAGTAAACAGTTTGAAAAGGCAGTTCTGGTTGGCCTGATCCATAAGCAACAATCAGAGGAACAGGTAACAGAGTATCTCGACGAGCTGGCTTTTCTTTCGGAGACGGCAGGTGCGCAGGCTGTTAAAAGATTCACCCAAAAATTACAGCACCCCGACAGTAAAACCTTTGTTGGAAAGGGAAAGCTCGAGGAAATTCGTCAGTATGTACAAAGCAAAGGTGTAGAGCTGGTTATTTTTGATGATGAGCTCACCGGCGCGCAGATCATGAATATTGAAAAGGTGCTTGGTGTTTATACAATTGACCGCAGCGATCTGATTCTCGACATATTTGCCTCGCGTGCCAAAACTGCACAGGCGAAAACACAAGTTGAGCTGGCGCAATATCAATATTTACTTCCGAGATTGAAAGGGATGTGGAAGCACTTGGAAAGGCAGGGAGGAGGTATCGGAACCAGGGGCCCGGGTGAAACAGAGATAGAAACCGATCGTCGGATTGTAAAAGACAAGATCAGTTTATTACGGAAACGCCTATCTGAAATTGATAAACAATCATTGACGCAACGTAAAGAGCGTGGAGAATTTATTCGTGTGGCTTTGGTAGGGTATACGAATGTAGGAAAGAGTACGCTGATGAATTTAATCAGCAAGAGTGATGTGTTTGCTGAAAATAAATTATTTGCTACGCTTGATACCACCACAAGAAAAGTGGTATTTGAAACAACTCCCTTTTTATTGAGTGATACAGTAGGATTTATTCGCAAGCTTCCGCATCATCTCGTAGAAAGTTTTAAGAGCACGCTGGATGAAGTGAGAGAAAGCGATGTGTTGCTGCATGTGGTAGACATCTCGCATCCGCAGTATGAAGATCAGATGAAAGTGGTGTTGAAGTTATTGCAGGAGATGAATTGTGCCGACAAGCCGGTGCTTACTATATTCAATAAAATGGATTTGTATGAGCAAAGGCAGTTTGACGAATGGCTGGAGCCTGGAGTGAAGGAGATGATTTTGCAAGAGTTGAAAGAAAGGTGGCAGAATGAAACACAGGGGCATTGTGTATTTGTATCGGCAGCGGAGCGCAGAAACATGGATCAGTTGCGTGCGGCGATTCTGGAGCAGGTGAAGCAGATGTATCGAGTGCGTTATCCATATCAAATAGGATTTTACTGATGGAAAGCGGAAATAAAAAATACCGCTGGGAAAAAATTGCAGAAAGCATGGAGGAGTTGCCTTGGCAGTCGAATGGGTTGTGCGAGGTGGTGGTGTCGGGTAAGCGGATTTGTGTGGCAAAGAAGGGGGATGAGGTGAAGGCCTGTGCAGTAAAATGTCCGCATGCCGGGGGCAGGATGGCTGATGGCTACCTGGATCCTATGGGGAATATTGTTTGTCCCCTGCATCGGTATCGTTTCAGTCTGGAAAATGGCCGGAATGTGAGCGGTGAGGGGTATTATTTAAAGACCTATCCGCTGGAAAAACGGGATGACGGGGTATATATAGGGGTGGAAACAGGAGGCCTTTGGGATATTTTTCGGTAGAAGCTAATCAAATCATTTGCCCAAAAAAGATTTTCACCCTATTTTTGCGTCCCGGTTGAAAGGGGTTAACAGTTGTCGGTTATTAGTTGTCTGTTCAATTATATTAGTCTTACAACATTATAAATAGCCAACCGCTAACAGTTAACCGCCAACCGATATACTCCTCCTTAGCTCAGTTGGTTAGAGCATCTGACTGTTAATCAGAGGGTCTCAGGTTCAAGTCCTGAAGGGGGAGCCACACTGGACAAGCCTTCCGACCAAATATTGGGCGGATGGC
>JBIIPV010000088.1:0-5236 GCA_044342435.1 Lacibacter sp.
TACAAACAAGATCTCGACCAACAAGCCCAGGAAAACCTGTTGAAATTTATGAGTGAAAACAACATCGAACCAACGGTGGTGGTACACAGGGGGCACAGTTATCATCTAAAATATACATTGCAGCAAATGCTGCCTTCTTCCCGTGTTGTGATGCTTGGTTCCTGTGGCGGTTATCAGAATCTGGCTAAAATTCTGGATATCAATGAAGATGCCCATATCATCTCTACAAAGCAAGTTGGAAGTTATTCTGTGAATGAACCCATTCTTAGATCGCTGAATGAGTTAATCAGAAACGGTAAAAATATTGAGTGGATGCCATTCTGGAACCAGGTAGGACAATCAGTGAAAAGTGATGCCCGCGCATCAGAACTTATAAAAGATTACGTTCCGCCTCATAAAAATCTAGGCGCGATTTTTATCAAAGCCTATCGCAAGGCGACCGGAAGCAGTTAGCGGTTAGCAGTTATCCGTTTTAACCTATACTGATAACAAACAACGGATAACCGCTAAGAGTTTACCTTTGCCTTCATTTTGAAAAAAGGGAAAAACGATAAATCAGGTTTTAATTGGGGTGGGTTAAGGCGTGTCATTTCATACGCAAAACCCTATACATTTCGTTTTTATATATCAATAGCCCTGGCTCTGATTCTTGCAGCACTTGCCCCGGTTCGTCCATGGCTTATCAACCTGACTGTGAATCAATACATCAGTCACAGTATGGCAGACATGCTCATAAGAGTTACTTTGTTTCAGATAGGGTTATTGCTGGTGGAAACAATATTTCGATTCTTGTTTTCTTATTATACAGCATGGATCGGGCAAAGGGTGGTCAAAGATCTCCGTAATCAGATATTTAATAAAATTCTACATTTTAATTTACGTCAGTTTGATCGGACACCGATTGGTACGCTCACCACAAGAACAGTGAATGACATTGAAACGATCAGTGATATTTTTTCTGAAGGCTTCATTCCGATATTGGGTGATTTGCTGACAATTCTTTCCGTACTAATTGCCATGCTTTTTTTAAACTGGAAGCTGACTTTGATTTGCCTCATTCCGTTTCCTCTTTTAATTGCCGGTACTTATTTTTTTAAAGAAAGCGTGAATAAATCTTTCAGACGAGTACGAAATGCAATTGCATCACTCAATGCATTTGTTCAGGAGCATATACAAGGGATGCAGGTAGTACAGGCTTTTGCAGCGGAGGAAAGGGAATATGAAAAATTCAATGCCATCAACCGCGAACATAAAAACGCAAACATTCGTGCAATATTTGCCTACTCCGTTTTTTTTCCGTTCGTTGAAATTATACTTGCCATCTCGCTTGGCATTCTGGTATGGTATGGGGCGGTGCAATCGTTGGGGCCCAATCAAATCGATGCCGGTAAAATGGCTGGAGAGGTCATGGCTTTTATATTGCTCCTGAATATGTTGTTTCGGCCACTGAGGTTTCTTGCTGATAAGTTTAATGTGTTGCAAATGGGTGTTGTTGCAAGTGAACGGGTGTTCCATCTACTTGACCTCAAAGATGAGCTGATGGCTCCGGCCGACGGATATGATATCAGCAATGAAATAAATAATGGAAATGTCGAGTTCAGGCATGTTTGGTTTGCCTATGAGAATGAAAACTGGATTTTAAAAGATTTGACTTTCAGGGCTGAAGCCGGAAAGACGCTTGCGATTGTAGGAGCCACAGGCAGTGGCAAAACCACCGTGATCAGCTTGCTGAACCGTTTATATGAATCACAAAGAGGAGAGGTGCTGGTTGATGGTATTGATGTGAAAAAAATGATGCCGGAAGTATTGCGAAAGGGAATAGGTGTGGTGTTGCAGGATGTATTCTTATTTGATGGGACTATCAGGGAAAATGTAACGCTGGGCAATCCAAATGTGACCGACAATCGTTTAAAAGAGGCTGCCCGCATGCTTGAAATTGACAGGTTTGTGGAACGACTTCCAGGGGGGTATGATTATCAGGTGATGGAAAGAGGCGCTACACTTTCGCAGGGCCAGCGTCAGCTTCTTAGTTTCCTGCGTGTTTTATTATATGATCCGGCTATTTTAATACTTGATGAAGCGACCGCTTCGGTTGATCCTGAAACAGAGCAATTGATTCAGAAAGCAATTCAGAAACTAATACAGGGCAGAACTTCCATTGTCATTGCTCACAGGCTTTCAACTATTCGCCGTGCAGATCAGATTTTGATGATGGAAAAAGGAGCTGTTATAGAATCGGGCACTCACGACCGACTTATTGCAGAAAACGGAGCCTATGCCCGCCTGCATGATATGCAATTTTTAGTTAGATGATGGTATTCTTTTCATTCCCTTTTTTCAGACTATTTTCCAACCTTTTTGTTTTCAGTCCGCTCCGCCCTTATCTTTGCGCCAAATTTTGAGAAAGGGAATGTTATTTTCACGAATTAAATCCTTGTTGACAGCGACTTTCAGTGTTTTTTTACTGGGTATGTCAACCACTGCGCTTGCCGGTGGCGGAGAAACAAATAATGGAAAATTAAATCCCGCAGATGTAATCATTGAGCACATCTCTGACGGGCACGAATTTCACTTTTTTTCAGTAGGGGATTTTCATGCTACGATACCCCTTCCTGTTATTTTATACTCGCCTCAGCGTGGATGGGACTTCTTCCTTTCGTCTAAATTTCACCATGGGCATGAAACAGTGAATGGATATAAATTAGAGCATGCTAAAATTCTGCCTGTTCTTGCTGATGGCAATATAGATGCATCGGTAACGGTATATGATTTTTCTTTAACCAGAAATGTGGTTCAGTTATTTATCTCCCTCATTTTGCTTGTTTGGATGATGTCGGGCATTGCGGCGAAGTACCGTAAAGGGCAGGGAACAACGCAGGCGCCGAAAGGCTTGCAAAACGCAATTGAGCCGGTTATTACTTTTGTTCGTGATGAAGTGGCAAAACCAAATTTGGGTGATAAATCCTACAAGTATCTGCCTTATCTGCTTACAGTTTTCTTTTTCATTTTGATTAATAATTTATTTGGGTTGATGCCGGGTTCTGCGAATGTAACTGGAAATATCGCCTTCACTGCTGTGATGGGAGTGATTTCGTTTTTTGTTATTCTCTTCAGCACGAATCGTCACTTCTGGAAGCATATATTCTGGCCGCCAGTTCCTCATGCTGTAAAACCGATTCTTGTGCCGGTTGAACTGCTTGGGGTATTTACAAAGCCTTTCGCTCTGATCATTCGTTTGTTTGCAAACATGACAGCCGGTCACGTGATCATGCTGAGTTTCATTTGTTTGATCTTTATTTTCGGAGAAATGAGCAAAGCACTGGGCTATGGGGCTTCTCCTTTGTTCATTGCACTGGTTGTGTTTATTTATATCATTGAAATATTGGTGGCATTTATACAGGCGTTCATCTTCACGAATCTGACAGCAGTATTCATTGGTCAGGCATTTGAAGGAGAACACCATGAAGAAGCCCATCATTAAAATAGTTTTTATTGTTCATTTTTAAAATCAAGTAGTATGAGTCTTTTGACGATTTTACTGGAAGCAGGCAACAGCCTCTCTCACCTGGGTGGTGCTATCGGTGCTGGTTTAGCGGCTATCGGAGCCGGAGTCGGTATCGGTCAGATTGGTAAAGGTGCTGTTGAAGCCATTGCCCGTCAGCCGGAAGCTTCCAACGACATTCGCGCAAACATGATCCTTACTGCAGCATTCGTAGAAGGGGTTGCTCTTCTTGCAGCTGTAGCAGGTCTGCTCGCTGTATTCAAGTGAGAACGCGTTGAACGCATTACTGCATCTTAAGCAAAGGGCGGCGGATGCAGTAATTTCTTTGGATCATTAAATTATAGATATGGAGTTGTTATTACCTAAACTTGGACTTTTCTTCTGGAATCTTGTTTCTTTCATTGTCGTATTCCTTTTGCTCAAAAAATTTGCATGGAAAACGATCCTCAATTCATTGCGTGAAAGGGAGCAGGGCATTGCCGATTCGCTTGCTACTGCCGAGAAGGTAAAATCGGAGATGGCTTTGCTGAAGAATGAAAACGAGCAGCTGATGGCAAAAGCAATGGAAGAGCGTGCGCAATTACTTAAAGATGCACGCGAAACCCGTGATAAAATTGTGAATGAAGCCAAAGAGCAGGCAAAAGCTGAAGCAAATAAAATCATACAAGATGCTCATGCTTCTATTCATCAGCAGAAAATGGCAGCCATCACTGATTTGAAAAATCAGGTTGGAAATATTGTCATTGAAGTAAGTGAAAAGATTCTCAGAAGAGAACTTGCAAACAGAAATGAGCAGGAAGCCTATATTGGTAAGCTTACTGAAGATGTAAAATTCAATTAAAAATTTAGTCGCTCTTAAACAACATCGTATGTTGAATCCACGCCTCGCTTCACGTTATGCAAAGTCGCTGCTTACTCTTTCGAAAGAGCAGGGCAATGTTGACGGGATACAATCAGACATGGAATTCATGTTGCGTATTTGCAGAGAAAGCGCTGACTTTTCCGCTGTTTTACGCAGCCCGGTTATACAGGCAGATAAAAAAATAAAAGTGATTGCTGCTGTAATTGAAAACAAAATTTCTCCTCTTAGTTTTACTTTCATTCAACTGCTGGTAAAAAAAGGAAGGGAAGCTCTTTTGTCCCAAATTGCCCAGGCTTTCATTGATCAGTGTTATGTATTGAAAGGGATTCATAAAGTGAAACTGACAACTGCGGGTGAAGTCACCGAATCTCTGAAAAACAGCATCATTGAAAAGGTAAAAAAAGAAACCGATTTTAACAATATTGAACTTGAAACGATCACCAATGAAGCGTTGATTGGCGGTTTTCAGCTTGAGTACAATGGCAGTTTAATAGATGCCAGTATTGCCCGTGATCTGCGGGACGTAAAACATCAGTTTCAAAAAAATGTGTATATAACAGCGATCAGATAATTCATTTTTCAAACTTTCTGTATGCTTAGTGCTACAGTATAAAATTTAGAATATGGCAGTAGATATTAAACCCGATGAGATTTCAGCCATCCTCCGTCAGCAATTAAACAATTACAATGCCGGTGCAGAATTAGAAGAAGTTGGAACGGTATTGCAGGCCGGTGATGGAATTGCACGTGTATATGGCTTGAACAATGTGAGTTACGGTGAACTGGTGGAATTTGAAAATGGCACGCGCGCTATTGCCCTTAACCTCGAAGAAGACAATGTTGGGGTAGTATTGATGGGAGAGGGTAAAAAA
>JBIIPV010000031.1:0-7565 GCA_044342435.1 Lacibacter sp.
AGAAATATCCCCTATCAATTCTTGTTGATTCAGTAACACGTTCGCTTCTCCTTCAAGCATTTTTGCTTCAAGTTGTTCATACTTCTTCCGCCATTCTCCAACTTCATTTTGCATTTGCTGTACAGAAACAATCAGATCTTTTGGATTCTTCATGCATGCTCGCACTGCATCAAATTGCATCATCTGCTGCTGGATATATGATTCAGCCGCTTCACCGGTAAGCGCCTCCAATCTCCTTACACCTGCAGCAACTGCCGATTCAGCAACAAGGCGAAAACAACCAAGCTCGCCTGTATAACCAACATGCGTCCCTCCGCATAGTTCTACTGAATAAGCGGGATCCATCACAACTACACGTACTTGTTCTCCGTATTTTTCACCAAACAAGGCCATTGCTCCCAAAGCAAGTGCTTCTTCTTTTGGCATGGTACGTATAACAACGGGGTGGTTTTGACGAATTTTTTCATTGACGATGGATTCAACCCGATTCATCTCCTCCGGTGTCATCTTTGCAAAATGTGAAAAGTCGAACCTTAACAATTGATCACTGACCATAGAGCCTTTCTGTGCAACATGTTCACCCAACACCTGACGAAGTGCCGCATGAAGCAGATGAGTTGCCGAATGGTGAACGGTTATCTGTGATCTTCTGTTGGTATCCACTTTCGCTTCCACATTGATTTCGGCAATGGAAGGAAGCTGATCAACAAAATGAACAATCAGGTCATTTTCTTTTTTGGTATCCAGGACTTGAATGGATTCATTTTCAAATATCAATACACCGGTATCTCCTGTCTGCCCACCGCTCTCCGGATAAAAAGGGGTTTCAGCTAATACAAGCTGATAAGATTGTTTCCCCTTTGCTTTTACTGATCTGTATTTGAGCAGATGAGTTGTATAAGTCAGATGTTCATATCCTACAAAACTGCCGCTTCCTTCACGAAGCTGTATCCAGTCACCGGTATCTACCACAGTAGCAGCCCTGCTTCGATTTTTTTGTTGCTGCATTTCTTGTTCAAATCCATCTTCATCCACATGAAGTTTTTCTTCTGAAGCAATCAGACGTGTAAGATCAATCGGGAATCCATAGGTATCATACAATTCAAAAGCTTCTTTGCCAGGTATCACCCCTGAAGTCTTTGACTCACTGATGATATCAGCAATTCGTTTTATGCCTTTATCCATGGTACGGAGAAATGCTTCTTCTTCTTCTTTCACAACTTTTAGTACAAAGGACTCCTGTTGATGAAGCTCAGGAAACACTTCAGAGAATTGTTTTGCCAGTACCGGAACCAATTCGCAAAGAAGGGGATGTTTACGATCCAGATAGGAATAATAATATCGAACGGCACGGCGCAATATCCGGCGTATTACATATCCCGCTCCGGTATTTGAAGGCAATTGTCCATCCGCAATTGTAAAACAAATTGCACGCAGATGATCAGCAAGCACCCTGAAGGCAACACTTGCTTTGTCTGCACCTCCGGTGTATTTTATCCCTGTAATATTTTCTATCTCCCTGATCGTTCCGCTAAAAAGATCCGTATCGTAATTGCTTTGTTTGTTTTGCAATACGCGCACCAGTCTTTCCAGCCCCATGCCGGTATCTACATGTTTTGCAGGCAATGATTCAAGCTTCCCATCCTTCAGGCGATTAAATTCCATGAAGACATTGTTCCAAATTTCAATGACCTGAGGATGGTCGTTATTCACCAGCAGTTTCCCGTCAGTCTCTTTTCTTTCCTCGTCTGATCTGCAATCAACATGTATTTCGGAGCAAGGGCCGCAAGGACCTGTATCACCCATTTCCCAGAAATTATCTTTCTTGGAGCCATTGAGTATGCGATCAGGTGAAATATACTTAGCCCATTCAAGGCGCGCTTCATCATCTGCCGGCAATCCATCTTTTTCATCACCACCGAAAACGGTCACATATAAACGATCTTTAGGCAGATTGTAAACATCCGTTAATAACTCCCAGCTCCATGCAATAGCTTCTTTTTTGAAATAATCACCAAAACTCCAGTTGCCGAGCATTTCAAACATGGTGTGGTGATAGGTATCCACCCCTACTTCTTCTAAATCATTGTGCTTCCCGCTCACGCGAAGGCATTTTTGAGTATCTGTCACCCGGCTGGCAGGGGCCTTCTTATTCCCCAGAAAATAATCTTTGAACTGGTTCATGCCCGCATTGGTGAACAAAAGAGTCGGGTCATTTTTTACCACAATCGGGGCAGAAGGGAGAATTATATGCTGTTTTGAAGCAAAAAAATCGAGAAATTGTTTCCGTATCTGAGCTGCAGTCATCATAAGAAAGTCAGTTAGAGGTTGTGGATTGATCAGGGTCAACTTATCTTTGCATACCTTGTCAATCGAAAGCCATGACGTAAATCATCTTTACGAATGGCGCTCAAAGGTACAACAATGTACCTCGCCATTGAAGACCTGAGTGTATGAAGAAAATCAAATATTTCTACAATACCAATACACTTCGTTATGAGAAGTTCATCACTCCTTTGCGGGTGAAGCTTCTGCGTACTTTGAGTTTAATTGCTGCGGTATTGGTGGCGGGCTTCATATTTACCCAGATCACAAACTATTATTTCCCGACAACAGGTGAAAAAAAGCTGGAGACTGAGAACAAGCAGATCCAGTACGACTATGCTTATTTGAAGGATGAAATGGAGCAGCTGAAGATCCAGATGAGGGAAATAGAAGACAGAGACAACGAAATATACAGAACCATCTTTGAGGCGAATCCAATTCCGGACAGCGCCCGTCAAAAACTAATAGACAAGAAAAAAGAAGCCGCACTGGTATCAAAACTCACCAACGAAGAGTTGAATGAATCAATCGTGAAACAGATTTCCGAAATACGTGCCCGGATACAGATGCAAAAGAATTCATTTAATACCATTGAAACGCTGATTAAAAACAAGGAAGCGCTTCTTGCATCCACACCGGCCATTCAGCCTGTCAGCAACCGCGAACTTAGCCGGATCGCTTCAGGTTTTGGTACTCGTATCGACCCAGTTTATAAAACGGTCAAATTTCACGCCGGGCTCGACTTCGCTGCACCTCAGGGCACACCAATTTATGCGACTGCCAACGGAGTTGTCAGCTTCTCCGGAAATGCGGGCAATGGATATGGAAACCACGTGATTATTGACCATGGGTTTAACTATGAAACTTTATACGGTCACATGGTGCGCGTGAAAGCACAAACCGGTCAAAGGGTTGTGAGAGGAGAAGTAATCGGATGGGTGGGAAGTACAGGAAAAAGTACAGGCCCTCACCTGCATTATGAAGTACACAAAAACGGACAGAAGCTTGATCCGATTTATTTCTTCTATAATGACCTTTCTCCTGAACAGTTCGACAGACTGCTTAAACTTGCATCTGCAGGCAATCAAACCTTCGACTGATCTGTGTAACAAAACCGGCGCGCAGCTGTTTTTTATTACCTTTGAAACAGTCGTATTAACTCATTAATTTAACGACAGGATAACTTCGGTATATGCAGATTGCTTTTGATTTTTCAGAACAGCCCCAAAAACCAAAACCTTCTCCTAAAAAAGAGAAGCCAAAAAAAATTCCAGCCAAACGAGGAAGAAAAAGCCTCAAAGACATGGTGAGTGAGGCTGAAATGATTTCATTGCCACCGGAAGAAGAACTCAGAAAAAAACATTATTACAATATTGGTGAAGTCAGCGAGCTGTTTGGCCTGAATCCATCTTCCCTGAGATTTTGGGAAACCGAATTCAGCCATCTTCGTCCCAGAAAAAACAAAAAGGGAGATCGTTTTTATTCGGTTGACGAAATCAAAAAAATTCAATTGATTTATTTTCTGCTCCGTCAGAGAAAATACACCATAGAAGGCGCAAAAGATTATTTGAAAAAATACAAGGATGATGCAACCGCACGTTTTGACTTAGTGCAAAACTTAAAACAATTAAAATCTTTTCTACTCGTCTTAAAAGCCGACTTATAATTTCAAAACAATGAAGCAAATTATCACGATCTTTTTTTTATGCTGCATGAATTCAGTTTGGAGTCAAAATCATTTTGAAACAATCAAAGAAACTTCAGGCACAGTTATTCTAAAAGGAATCCTGAACAAGGAAGCGCTCGACAATGAAAGTTCATTTACCTGGATGAAACAGAATACAGATACGTACAAACCTGATTCGACTTGTGTGGCCATGCTTAAAAAGCAGAAAGACAGTATTTATCTGATTGTATTTGCGGGAACCTGGTGTGGGGATACACAAATCATTCTTCCAAAATTTTTCAAACTGATTGAGAAAGCAGAATTCCCTTTCACACGTGTGAATTTGATTGGGGTTGACAGATCCAAAAAAACAATTGGTTCTCTTGCAGAAGCGATGGGTGTTTACAATGTTCCCACGATGATTGTTATGAAAAACGGAAAAGAGATAGGTCGTGTTGTAGAGTATGGGAAGTATGGTGTTTATGACCGGGAGCTTGGAGAAATCCTTACCAGGAAAGCGAGTAAATAGTTGTTTTATTTGATGAAATAAACATCAATTCCTTCTTTTCTCTTAACATATAATTTCCCCGGATGAATGATCCATTTTTCAGATTTTTCTTTTACCGGTAAGGGGTACTTTTTTTCTGTCAATGTGCCGATGCCGTATGTCATCAACATCCCGTCATTGATGCCCGCTATTGTTTTTCCAAACACCGTAAACGAATTCAATCCGAGATAACTGATTTTTGTTTTAAAAGTACCGTAGATATCAAACACATATACTCCTTTCACCGGATCATAGAGGTAAACATATCCTTCCTGATCAACTATTTTTTCCGGAGAAGGCACCTCATCAAAAACCATTCTTAAATCGGGTGTTGACAATAGTACATCCCCATTATCGTCTATTTTTTTGAGCTGCTGATTTTGTTCATCATAGATCCATATTTTATTGTCGTAACTCTGTGCAATAGCTTTCACCTGAAAGATGGATTGCTTACGGAGATCGATCGTATTAACAGGCTGTAAAAAACGATCGAGCACAACGATCGTTGAATAATTTTTAAAATAAACCAGGCATTTAAGCGGGTTTGTTACATCCATGGAAGATATTTTTCCATATCTCCTGATATCGTTGAAAACACCGATGGAGTCTCCTTTAGAATTGGTTTTTTTAAGCTGATTCTTTGCAGAAAGCAGGTAGTAGTTTCCGAGAATATCTACTTCAAAATCTGCGAATTCTCCGGAAATGCTCTTTTCAAATACAAAGCTTTCTTTTTCCTGTGACATAGAAGACAGAAATGCGAAAAAGAAAAAGATAAAAGCAAGCACCCTCATTATTGAAATGTTTTTAGATGAACGTGGGTGCCGTCAAACTCGGCGTAAGTATAATACCTGATCCAGTCGCCAAGATTCACGTAACGACTCTGATCATTAAGATTAAAATCTATTGGAAGATGCCTGTGGCCGAAAATGAAATAATCAAAATTTTCCTCCTTTAATACTTCTTTGCAATAAGACACCAACCACTCTTTATCTTCTCCCAAAAAAACATCTTCTGTATTTCCTGTTGCAAGTCTGCTTCTGTTGCTGAAAAACCTGGCAATGCCAATACCCAATGCCGGCGGCAGAATGCCGAACAGCCACTTACAGGCAGGATTTCGGAAAATGCGTTTCAGGAATTTATACCCATGGTCGCCAGGCCCCAATCCGTCTCCATGCCCAATTAAAAATTGTTTGCCATTGGAGATCATTTTACAAGGTGCGTGATAAACGGGCATTGAAAATTCTTTTTGAAAGTAATCACGCATCCACATATCATGATTGCCTACAAAAAAATGAAGGGCAATTCCCTGATCACTCATAGATGCTAATTGTCCGAGTATGCGAACATATCCTTTTGGAACAACCTCCCGGTATTCGAACCAGAAATCAAACAAATCTCCCTGAATGAATACAGCTGCAGCATCGGCTGATGCTTGTTTAAGAAAAGTAATAATTTTTCGCTCCCTTTCCTTGCTTTTCTCTTCATTGGGAATACCCAGATGAAAGTCGGATAAAAAGTAAATTTTTTTTCCCGGAGAAAGTTTAATGTCGGGGATCTGCTGAAATGCCATGCTGTAAAGTTAGTTCAGGAATGGGGATCAGATGATCGTGAACGAACATAATCCATCACATCTCCGCTGGGAATGATGCGTTCGCCCGACACATCCCCCGTGTACCAGTATATCCAGCTTAGTGATTCAATTCCATTATGTGTAATGGTTGCTATTTCTCGCCGGTATTTAGAGTGTTCTCCCTCTTCCAGATGAAGACCTTCATAATCATCTAGCTGTGCAATTGCCCAGTTGAAATCTGCTTCGCTTTTTGCAGCATACAACTCGCCAACAATGGTATTTTCTTGAGAAGGAATACCTGCGGGATAGTCGCCCAGATCATAGAGTGTGCCCCTGGCTGTTGCAGGGCCCACATACACAAAATGATTTCGTATGAATTCAAAAAAGGGATTATTGAAACCCTGCCGGAGAGACCCATAAACGAATAGTTGTATAATTGGGGAACTCATAGACTGTTGAATATTCAATATTTGAAGAAAAAAATCATCCGCTTTAAAGATACAAACTGCCTTAAATTATACGGATGAAAAAAAGTGAAAAAATTAGGTGTTAGCAGAACGATCAATCAGAAACACAAATACTTCACCCGGGCCGTGCACACCAACTACAAGTGTTTTTTCAATGTCTGCAGTACGGCTCGGACCTGTGGCAAAGCTGATCATCGAAGGCAAGGCATTTCCGTAGCGTGCTTTCATTTTTTGCAAGGCATCTTTGATATCATACACCAACTGATCGGAAAAAGCAATGCAAATATGTACCGGTGCATATACGCTGGTTGTTCGGCCGCCGGCATCGGAAGAGGAAAGAACAACTGAACCGGTGCGGCTAACCAAAAACTCACAACCCGTAACCGATGCATGTGAAGATGACAAATCATCATGAAAAGAAAGAGATGGAAGCGCCTGTTTAAGAATGAATTGTAAACGACTATCCCTGCATACAATATTGGACCAATCCCTTGATTCAATCAATCCTTTCAGTTGCGTTGAACAATCATTTTCATCTTCACAGAAAACAAATTTTCCTTGAAGTGCTGCAAAACGTTGTGCAAATTCAACTGCCAGGTCATCAGATTGTGGCTCCACAACGGACTGGTTTCCTTCACTTTGTGGAAAAGGAAGCGGAGTAGGGTGACTCAGCGCTTTTCTGATTCGCTTCAGAATATTTTCTTTTGACGGAGAAACATTCATGCTTCCGTTTCGGTAGTTGGTTCAGTATCCGGATTTGCAGGTGTTTGATCTGCAACAGGAGATATTGATTGAGGTGGCGTTTCTTCCAGTAATTTTTTATGCTCATACGGGCGCTTTCCGATCAAAGCTTCCACATCCGACTGGAATAATACCTCTCTTTCCAAAAGTGCTTTTGCTAACTTCTCCACTTCTGATTTTTTTTCATTGAGCAGCGCTTTCGTTCTTATATAAGCGGCATCAATGAGTTTTCTTACTTCTTCATCTATC
>JBIIPV010000032.1:0-7390 GCA_044342435.1 Lacibacter sp.
AATTGCTTCGCTACTCCTATAGTCCAGCAGCCGATTCGCTATGGCGCTGACCTGGTTATTCACTCTGCTACAAAATTCATAGACGGGCAGGGACGTGTGCTCGGTGGCGTGGTTGTTGGGAAAAAAGAATTGATTTATCAACTTTATTTATTTGTGCGTAATACAGGTCCTTCTTTAAGTCCTTTTAATGCTTGGGTTTTGTCGAAAAGTTTGGAGACTCTTTCTATAAGAATGGACAAGCATGCTGAAAGTGCATTGACGCTGGCGCGTCATTTGAGCGATCATCCGAAGTTGTCGCGTGTAAAATATCCGTTCCTGGAGTCGCACCCGCAATATGCGATTGCGAAGAAACAGATGAGCAATGGCGGAGCAATTGTTACGTTTGAATTGAAAGGAGGTCTGGATAGCGGAAGGAAGTTCCTGAATTCTCTGAAGATGTTGAGTATGACCAACAACCTGGGTGATAGCCGAACCATTGCATCGCATCCTGCTTCTACCACACATTCCAAATTGAATGTAGAAGAAAAAGCAGCAGTTGGAATAACTGATGGCTTAGTCAGGATATCTGTAGGGTTAGAACATATCAGTGATATCATTGCAGACATTGAGCAAGCGTTGGATCAATGCTGATATTTTGAGCAGATAAAATCTTCAAAACAAATAAAAAAAGGGCAGCTGATAAAGCGGCCCTTTTTACTTCAGTTTAAAATGAAATTAACAGTAATACCATCTTTTGTACCAGTAGCAAGTACCCCACGCATCGCACCATTGATACCAATACCAGCAAATTGCTTTATTCTTAAAAGCCCTTGCTTTTTTAGGAGCAGCAGATTTATCATTACTGATTGAAGCAAGACCCGGATTTGATTTTCTGAAATCAGTAATTGCAGCATTCAGCGACTCGGAATCTTCTTTTGTAAGCTTTTGACCCGCAGTGTATTTTTTCCCGGACAAAGTGACTTCTGAACTGCTTTCACTCTGTGCAATTTGAATTTTTGGATTTGCAACGAGCGTCAGAAAGCCAATATCATCTGTGGTCAATACTGTACCAGCTTCAATTTTAGATAATTTTCTTTCTGATCCTTGAGCAAAGGCAGCCAGAGCTCCAAATGTCATTAAACAAATGAATAGAAATTTTAGTTTTGCCATACATTTTTATTTTTAAGGATTGTGAATAGGTTCCGAAAATAAATCAAATATCATTTAATGCAAAATTTAAGCATCCCAAATAATAATATTCATGTTTTATTAACTTTTCCTTGGTCAGCCAACTTAAATGAGAATGATAATGTCTCAGAAAATTTATCTCCCTCTTTTTCCCAGTTCAATCACCTCGCAGTCGCGTATATTTTTTTGATCGATCACAAATCGAACTAACGTTCTCATTTGATGCCAGCCTTGTTTGCCAGCCGCTCCAGGGTTCATGTGCAAACACTGTCTCGTTTCATCGAAGATGATTTTGAGTATATGAGAGTGGCCGGTAATGAAAAGCAGAGGATGATGTATATCGAGCAGCTTTCTTGTTTCGGGGTTGTAGTTGGGGGGAGAGCCACCGATATGACGCATGAATACACTGACTCCCTCACAGTTGAAAGAAAGATTTTCCGGGTAGGCGGAACGGATATCTTGTCCGTCAATGTTGCCATATACTCCCCGCACCGGTTTTAATTTCTGAAGTTCTTCTGCTACTATTATGTTTCCGAAATCGCCGGCATGCCAGATTTCGTCACAGTCTTTCAGGTATGACAACATCGCTTCATCGAGGTGGCCGTGTGTATCGGAAAGTAAACCGATTCTTGTCATGGTTGTTAAAAGGGGGTAAATTACTGGTTCGAAGATAACCCGATAATGATTATTTTTACAACAGATTGAATTATGCCATATTGCCGAAATTTTTTATACTGGTTTGATAAAAGAAAGTGGAAGTACGTCTTTTTGCTTTCTACTTTGGAATTATCTCCCACATCTATTTGACTTATTCCGGTAACCTGTTTCACATTCATAGTTAATATCTAATTAAACAATTCAAATGCCTCACTATTATAAGCTAGGTGAAATTCCTCATAAACGACATACGCAATATCGCAAACCGGATGGAGGTTTGTACAGTGAACAGTTGTTTTCAACTGAAGGTTTCAGTGATGATTACTCTTTATTGTATCATACACATCCGCCCACACAGATCATACATGTGGAGCCACAGGTAGATGTAAGTCCTCAGATTGCGGAGGAAAAAATGCTGAAGCATCGTTGTTTTGAAGGATTTCATCTGAAGCCCGGAGGAAGTTTTCTCGAGAGCCGCGTGCCTGTGCTGGTGAATAATGATTGTCATATTGTACTGGCTGCTCCTTCCACGGGTACTGGCGAAATCTTTTATAAGAATACAGATGCCGATGAAATGCTTTTCGTGCACGAGGGAAGCGGAGTCGTAAAAACCCAATACGGTCATTTGCCATTCAGCTATGGCGATTATATTATTTTGCCACGAGGTACTATTTACCAGATTGAATTCAGCAATGAAAAAAATCGCCTGTTCATTGTAGAATCATTCACGCCCTTGCGATTTCCGAAACGTTATATGAGTAAATATGGCCAGCTCATGGAACATTCTCCTTATTGTGAACGTGACATTCGACCGCCTCAGGATCTGGAGACATTTGATGTGAAAGGAGATTTTCTAATACGTGCGAAAAAGAAAGGGATGATGTATGGATTGCATTATGGTACACATCCGTTTGATGTAATAGGGTGGGACGGATGTTGTTATCCTTATATTTTTTCAATACACGATTTTGAGCCAATAACAGGACGAGTTCACCAACCTCCTCCGGTTCACCAAACTTTTGAAACAAATGCTTTTGTTGTGTGCTCCTTCGTGCCTAGGCTTTTCGATTATCATCCACAGGCAATTCCGGCACCATATAACCACAGCAACATTGATAGCGATGAGGTGATTTATTATGTAGATGGGGACTTCATGAGTAGAAAGAATGTGACTAGAGGCATGATCACTCTTCACCCGGCAGGTATCCCGCACGGCCCTCATCCTGGTGCAGTGGAAAAAAGTATAGGAGCAAAAGAGACGAAAGAACTGGCAGTGATGGTTGATACTTTCCGTCCCCTGATGCTCACCAAACAAGCGCTTGAACTGGAGAATACACACTACACCATGAGCTGGGCGGAATGAATTTGATGTTGTCTGCCTGCATCCATTGGCGCAGGGTTAAGGTGTAGCAGTTTATTTTGATGTTGTATCAATACATTGATCGAAGTGGAGTCATTGTAAAAATCAAACGATTAGATATCACGATCTCATTCCGAAAACCCACTTGAGCATTGTTTTCCAGTTTGGTTTCTTGCCATACATTAAAATGCCTGTCCGGTAAATCCTGCCGCTCATCCATGTGGTAAAAATGAACCCGCCTATCAGCAGAAACATTGATAAGCCAAGTTCCCAATAAGAAACTGTTTCAGGGATGCCTGCGGGTATTCGTGCCATCATCACAATCGGAGATGTAAACGGAATGATACTGCCCCAGACGGCCATTGGCCCCGTCGGATTTTCAATCGCTGCTGTCATGATGATAAAGGCAAAAATGATCGGCATGGTCACGGGAAGCATTAGAGATTGTGCCTCTTGCGGATCTTCGTTGACAACACTTCCTATCGCTGCAAAAAGGGATGCATAGAATAAATATCCTCCTAGGAAATAAAAAAGAAAGCTTCCAATAATTAAACCCCAGTTGGCTTGCATGATGTTGGTTTTTACATTCAGCATTTTGATAGCCATTTCATTTTGTTGATTCATCGAAGAAATCCCTCCCATGGTGGATGGATCAGGGATATTATCAGGACTGAGAAAGAAAGATGCAGCTGTTGACAGAAGAATAATCAATATGATCCATAAAAGAAGCTGGGTGAGTCCAACAGCAGCAATGCCGGTTATTTTTCCCATCATCAACTGAAATGGCCTGACACTGCTGACAATAACTTCAGCAATGCGATTTGTTTTCTCTTCCATCACGCCTCTCATCACAGCTGCCCCGTAAACAAATAAGGTGATATAGATAAGAAGCCCACTGCCAAATGCAATGCCATAAGACAATGCTTTGTTGTCTTCTTTCAATTCGGCACCGCTTTGTTTAAAAGACCGGTAATTGACCTTCTGTTTTTCTGTTGCTTTTCTCACGGAATCAAGCATAGTTGTACTGACTCCTTTAAGTTGAAGCATCTTGTCTTCGTCAATGCGGTTGATCTGTGATGTAATTGCTTCATCAACTGATAATCCGGTTTGTTTTTCTGAATACAATCTCACTGAATCTGCTTTGTTTTCATTCCCATATATCATCAATATGGCATCGTACCCGAGGGAACGGTAATTAGATATTGACACTTTTTCGGGATAGCTGATTTCTACGGTAGGACTACTAATCAGTTTGTTCTCATACATGCCGGATTCATCCTTCACGGCTATCTTAGTCTGTGAAATACTTTTTGCGCTGAGGTATGCAGAACCAAGGAAAAATAAAATCAAAATGGCAGGGAATAAAAACGTGGATAACAGAAAAGTTTTATTCCTGACTCTCGTGATATACTCTCTTTGAAATATAATCCGGATTTTACTCATGTGAGTTCGTTTTTACAGTTTTAATCTGGTATGTTATTGATTGTGGTTTTCGGAGGTCTTCTGACTGGCAACCAATTGAATGAAAATTTCATTCAGACTTGGAAGTGTTTCCTTGAAGCCTAGAATTTGTTTTCCATCATTTATGAAATGTAGTAACAGCTCATTGGTCGAAAAATCCGGATCGCATTTTAGTTCCCATCTGCTGCCCTGATGATTTAATACCTGAAACTTTTCTCCGGTAGTAACAGCTGTGTTCGGTGTTGCATCAATCAAAAAAGTATTTTTCTTGAATTGTTGTTTCACATCACTCACAGTTCCATCCAGAATTTTTTTTCCCTGATTCACCAATACGATGTGATCACATATTTCTTCAACCTGTTCCATCCTGTGTGTACTGAAGATGATGCTGGCTCCTTTTGAGGCCAATTCAAAAATTTCTTTTTTAATGATTTCCGCATTCAAAGGATCAAGTCCGCTAAAGGGTTCATCAAGGATAATCAAATCCGGTTCATGCATGATAGTGGCGACAAACTGAAGTTTTTGACTCATCCCTTTCGATAAATCTTCTACCTTTTTGTGCCACCATTTCGTCATGTCCAGTTTTTCGAACCAGTACTTGGCTTTTTCCATCGCTTCCTGTTTGGACAGCCCTTTTAATTGTGCCAGATAAAGAATCTGTTCACCTACTTTCATCTTTTTATACAAACCTCTTTCTTCCGGCATGTAGCCAATACGTGATGGGTCCTTTTCGGGATCATACACTTTTCCATTCATCAATATCTTACCCTGATCAGGATGAAAGATCCCCGTGATCATCCTGATAAGGGTTGTTTTTCCGGCTCCGTTAGGACCCAATAATCCGAATATGGATCCTTTCTGTAGCGTAAAACTGATGTCGTTAACCGCCAGGTGAGTCGCGAATTGTTTTTTCAGATGTTGTATCTCGAGTAAAATGCTCATGAAGTTTTAGTTGTGTATAGGGAAAAAAAGTTACAATTTTTATTTTGACTAAATGATCAATTATATAAATATTTTGGGATTCAGTCTTTAAAAATTCCAAGAGACAATGCAATTGCCTCGGCTACTTTTTCGCCATCCATGGCTGCGCTCACAATACCTCCTGCGTATCCTGCTCCTTCTCCGCAAGGATACAGTTTTGAAAGTTGAGGATGCTGAAAGCTGTTCTTGTCTCTCGGAATCCGAACAGGTGAGGATGTTCTCGATTCCGTTGCAACCAGAATAGCTTCATTGGTATAATATCCTTTCATCTTCTTCCCGAATGCCTGTAATGCAAGTCTAAGTCTTTCCTCTATAAAATCGGGGAGTACTTCCAGCAGGGGAGCACTGGTTAGTCCTGGTATATAGGAATTGACCGGCAATTCAGCAGATTGTTTTCTCTGGCAGAAATCCACCACTCGTTGAGCCGGTGCTTTGAATTTGCCGCCTCCGGCATGGTAAGCAATGGTCTCTACTTGTTGCTGAAAGGCAAGGAGCAGGAGCGGGTCGTCTTCTTGGCATTTCCGGCTGCTATGTTGTTTGCTCAGCCATTTCCAGGCATCTTTTTGTTCAACTGAAACAACCATGCCGCTATTGGCAAAAGCGTTATTGCGTTTTGAAGGACTCCATCCGTTTACCACAAGTTCGTTATGTGCTGTTGATGCAGGTGCGATGATTCCACCCGGACACATGCAGAAAGAGAACACTCCTTTTCCCTGCACTTGTTCTACCAGGCTGTAAGCTGCCGGTGGAAGAAATGGGTCTCTGGTTGAACAATGATACTGAATAGAGTCAATCAGGGCCTGCGGATGTTCAATGCGCACGCCGAGTGCAAAAGGTTTTGATTCGATGTGAATTTTTTTCCGGTGCAGAAGTTCAAAGATATCTCTGGCACTGTGGCCTGTTGCAAGAATCAATGCGTCGCCTTTTATGATTTCTTGGTGATTAATTTGTACCCCAAGCAATTCATCATTACTGATGACCAAATCAGTCAGTTTCGACTCAAAATGGATTTCACCTCCGCATTGCAGGATATAATCTCGCATAGCAGCGATGATTTTAGGAAGGTGGTTGGTGCCGATATGGGGATGTGCACGATAAAGAATATTTTCATCTGCCCCAAAATGGCAGAATATCTCAAGTATGCGTTGCAGATCCCCGCGTTTTTTGCTTCGGGTATACAGTTTGCCGTCGCTATATGTGCCAGCGCCACCTTCTCCAAAGCAATAATTACTTTCCGGATTGAGAATGCCTTCTTTGTTCAGCCTGGCCAGGTCGCGCCTTCTGGCACGCACATCTTTACCTCTTTCAATTACAATCGGTTTGATGCCTTTTTCAATGAGTCGAAGCGCAGCAAATAATCCGGCCGGCCCGGCTCCTGCAATCAGTGTCCTGTGGCGGCTGTCGGTAACTTGCTGCCAGTTGAAAACTGTTTTTTTTCGAGGAGAAAGAGGTTCATTTACAAATACCTCAGCAGATAGTATCAGACTGGGTTGACGACTTCTTGCATCTATAGATTCTTTCAGAAGATGAAACCCGGAAACATCATTCTCAGGAACACCAATCTGGTCCGCAATTTCATTTTTTAGTGTGAAAGGGTTCGCCGCAACAGCCGGTGATGTTTTAAAATGTAGAATTCTGGGCATGTATATCCGGTTTTCCTTCTCGGCAAAGTTACCGTAAACTGATAGTGTGTGCATGTTTTAACTTTTTACTCGGCATTCATGATTTATCTTTATGTTTCAACATTTAAAATATATAGCCGTA
>JBIIPV010000051.1:0-6188 GCA_044342435.1 Lacibacter sp.
ATGCTTCATCCTTCTGATCCTAATATAGTTTGGGTCGCTGCGCTCGGTCATTTGTATTCATCTAACCCCGAACGTGGTGTTTTTAAAACAACAGACGGAGGAAAGAGCTGGCAACATTCTTTAAAAATAGATGATAATACAGGTGCTGTTGATTTGGATGCAGATCCGCGTAACCCCGATCATCTCTATGCTGCCGTGTGGTATCGTACCCGACGTGCCTGGAATTTTGAAGAAAGTGGTGCTACAAGCGGTATCTATGAAACTTTTGACGGCGGAAAAAAATGGACGAAGATTTCGTTGCCGGAAAATGGATTTGCCTCCGGTAATAAACTCGGCAGAATTGGCATCAGTGTGTCTTTGTCAAACCCTGATGTTATTTATGCAGTGATTGATAACAATGAAGCTGTTCCCGATACGGGAAAGGTGAAAAAAACAGAAGGCATACAAGCCGAGCAATTTAAATCAATGAGCGCAGCATCTTTTTTATTGCTGGAAGATTCATCACTCAATAAATTCCTTAGAAAAAATAAATTCCCCAATAAATACAATGCGGAATCTGTTAAACAACTTGTTCGAGATCAGAAAATACTTCCCTCAGCGCTTTATTTATATTTAGATGCAGACGATGATGGGTTTGGGCCTTCTGCCATCAAAGGCTGTGAAGTATATCGAAGCAACGATGGTGGAAAGAATTGGCTTAAAACAAATGTAAAACCTATATTAATCTACAACACATACGGCTACTATTTCGGCAAAATTTATGTGTCGCCTCAAAATCCGGATAAGGTAGTGATCCTTGGTTTTTATGCGTTGATGAGTATAGATGGCGGTAAGAATTTTAAAAAAATGGATGGAGATAATGTTCATCCCGATCATCATGCTTTGTGGATCAATCCACTTCGTGATGAACATATGATCAATGGCAACGACGGTGGCATCAATATTACTTATGATGATGGTAAAAACTGGTTTAAAGCCAATTCACCTGCAGTTGCACAGTTCTATGCCATTGCAGTTGATAACGCAAAGCCTTACAATGTGTATGGTGGGCTTCAGGATAACGGCAGCTGGTACGGACCTTCTAACCATAATGAAACTGCCGAATGGTATGAGTCCGGTAAATATGCTTATGCTTCTCTGAATGGGGGGGATGGGATGCAAGTACAGGTGGATACCCGGGAAAATAAAATTGTTTACACAGGATATCAATTTGGCAACTATTCACGTGTTGATAAGTCAAATCCAATGTCGGATGGACTTGTTGTGAGACCCGTTCATGATCTTGGTGAATCTCCGCTCCGTTTCAACTGGCAAAGCCCCATCCTTTTATCAACTCATAATCAGGATGTCTTTTATTTCGGTAGTAACCGCCTGCACCGCAGTTTCAATAAGGGAGAAAATTTGCAGGCAATCAGTGGCGACCTCACTGGAGGTGGAAAGAAAGGCAATGTGCCGTTTGGTACGCTGACTTCAATAACGGAATCGCCTTTGCGTTTTGGTCTTCTTTACACCGGCAGCGATGATGGTTATATTCATGTTACACATGACGGGGGAGCTAACTGGAAAGCGGTACATGCAGGACTTCCAAAACAGGTACAAGGCTTATATGTGAGCAGGTTGGTTTCTTCAAAATTTGCAGAAGGCAGGGTTTATCTCACGCTGAATGGCTACCGGAATGATCATTTTGACGCCTATGTTTTTGTGAGTGAAGATTTCGGACAAACATGGAAAAGAATTGCAACTGATTTGCCTGCTGAACCGGTGAATGTGATCAGAGAAGATCCTAAAAATCAAAATATTTTATACATCGGCACAGACAATGGATTGTATGTTAGTCTCAACAAAGGTGCTAATTCATTTGCATGGAAAGGAGGGCTTCCCAGAGTTGCAGTTCATGATATTGCTATTCACGAAAGGAAAAATGAAATCGTTGTGGGTACGCACGGAAGAAGTCTTTATATTGCTTCTCTCAATAAAATACAGGAGCTTGCTGTGGATGGTGAACTGAAAAAATAATAAACATCAATAAGCCCAATTTCAGCAATGGATATTTCAAGGTTAAAAATGAATATGAACAAATAAATAAAATCAACTTTATGCAACTTAAATTTTTTCTTGTTATTCTTTTTAGTTCAATTTCTTTTTTTGTTGATGCACAGGATCAGACAAAAGGCCGTCCGAGTCCGCCAAAAGAATTAAAAACTTCAGTCGGATCTGTGAATATTATCATCAAATACAATGCGCCTTCCGTGAAAGGCCGGGAGATATGGGGCAAACTTGTTCCTTATAAAAAAGTATGGCGCACCGGAGCAAATGAAGCCACAACATTTGAATGTGACGGAGATCTCAAAGTTCAGGGGCAATTGTTGCCGAAGGGTAAGTATGCTTTGTTCACGATTCCGGATAAATCGGAATGGATCATCATCTTTCACAGCAATCCTGATCAGTGGGGCAATTATGAATATAAACAGGATGGGGACGTGATACGAGTCAATGCAGTACCTGTAAAACGTTCTTCTTCCCAGGAGCAGTTATTATTTTCATCTTCATCAGATGGTATTTCGATTGACTGGGAAGAGATATCTGTACCGCTGACAATCAAACAATAAAATTTATTAAACCGAAAGATGAAAAGAAGTCGTGATATTTTAATTGTTTTGCTCATGCTTTCTCTGATTTTTACATGGGTATTTCATTTATCAGGTAAGCATGATGCTACAACCTTTTCCCCTGAACCTGTGATGCAAAAAAATGATTCTTCAAAAAAAATAAATACTCCTCCTGCTGTTTCTTGTGATTCAGTCTTTCTGATAACAAAAGACAGTCTTCTTCAAATAGAAAAACAACTTCGTTTGCGAATTGATACACTTGGAAATAAAGAATCATCGGTTAAAACGACTTGTTTATGATAGAGAAGATGAATCAAATCATTAAAATCTGCTCAATGAAAAAGGCTGTCTCAAAAAGACAGCCTTTTATTTACATTTTCAATCAGGGATAATCAATAGCGGTAGTGCTCGGCTTTGAAAGGACCAGCCTGAGGAATGCCGAGATATGATGCTTGTTCGGTAGACAGCTCATCAAGTTGTGCGCCTACTTTAGCAAGGTGTAATCTGGCTACTTTTTCATCCAGGTGCTTTGGAAGTACATACACATTGTTGTCATATTGTTCGTGGTTTTTCCACAATTCAATCTGAGCAAGAGTTTGGTTGGTGAATGAATTACTCATCACAAAGCTGGGGTGTCCTGTAGCACAACCTAAATTCACCAAGCGGCCTTCTGCAAGCAGAATGATGTCTTTGCCGTCAACATTGTAAATGTCAACTTGTGGCTTGATGGTGTCTTTTGTATGGCCATAATTTGTATTCAACCAGGCAACATCTATTTCAATATCAAAGTGTCCGATATTACATACAATCACTTTGTCCTTCATCAATTTGAAGTGCTCTCCTGTAATCAGATCACGGCAACCCGAAGCAGTTACAACAATATCAGCTTCCTGAACAGCGTCTTTCATACGCTTCACTTCATAACCATCCATGGCAGCCTGAAGGGCACAGATCGGATCGATTTCCGTTACAATCACACGGCATCCCGCTCCGCTTAAACTTTTCGCGCTTCCTTTACCCACATCTCCGTAACCACCAACTACGGCTACTTTTCCTGCAAGCATCACATCTGTTGCACGACGGATGGCATCCACCAAACTCTCCTGACAACCATACTTGTTATCAAATTTAGATTTGGTGACGCTGTCGTTGACATTGATGGCAGGCATAGGCAACGTTCCTTTTGCCACGCGCTCATATAAACGGAGAACTCCGGTTGTTGTTTCTTCACTGATCCCTTTGATACCTGCAACTAACTCAGTGTAGTTATCAAGTACGATGTTGGTTAAATCACCTCCATCATCAAGAATCATATTGAGAGGACGATCTGCAGAACCGAAGAATAAAGTTTGTTCAATACACCAGTCGGCTTCTTCAATGGTTTGTCCTTTCCACGCATAAACACCGATGCCTGCAGCAGCAATGGCAGCAGCGGCATGGTCTTGTGTAGAGAAAATATTACAAGAACTCCATTTCACTTCTGCTCCAAGCGCAACCAGGGTTTCAATTAGCACAGCAGTTTGAATTGTCATGTGTAAACAACCGGCAATGCGTGCATCCTTTAATGGCTGAGATGGTCCGTATTCTGCACGGATGGCCATCAGTCCTGGCATTTCTGCCTCTGCCAGGCGAATTTCTTTGCGACCCCATTCGGCGAGGCTGATATCTTTCACTTTGTATTTAAGATCGAAATCGATCTTGCTGCGTGTAAGCGTTGACATAAATGATTTTGTTTTAGAATGCAAATGTACAGTTGCTATGATAAAAGAATAAAATATTAAAATAAAATGGTATATAATACTTTAAAATAATTATATTTAGTATAAAATACTAAATTGATATGCCGTCAAAACCTAAATCAGCAGAATCTTCCAAAGTGAATGTGAAGTTGGATGAAACGGACAGAGATATTCTACGACTCTTGCAGCAGGATGCAAGAATGACTGTAAAAGACATAGCTGTTAAAGTGAACCTCAGTGCAACGCCTGTGCACGAGCGCCTTAAAAGGTTAGAATCTTCCGGGGTAATAAAAGGTTATGCAGCGATTGTAGACCGTACAAAAACCGGGAAGTCGCTGATGGTGGTGTGCTATGTATCTCTCAGAGAGCACAGCAGGGCAGCAGGTACTCGTTTTATACGTGCAGTCATGGCCATGGATGAAGTAACAGAATGTTATAATATTTCCGGGGAATTTGACTTTATGTTGAAAGTGGTAGCTCCGGGAATGGAAGAGTATTATGATTTCCATGTGAACAAACTTAGCCAGATTGAAAATATCGGTAATCTCCAGAGTACTTTTATCATGGGGGTGATCAAAGAAACGCCCGTAAGAATTTAATAGACCTTAACAAATATTTATTATCAGTGGGTATTGCAAAACGTACTGCAGCAACATACTTTAGTGTAAAATTTTAAACAACAAAAAATGGAACACATTAAAAATCATGCCGGAACCCTTTTCATTGCACTTGCTATTGTGATTGGCCTGTGGATCGCCGGCGGTGCATATAAGTATAAATTCAAATCACAGGAAAATATAAACGTGACCGGTATGGCAGAGAAGGATTTTTCAAGCGACCTCATTGTTTGGAGTGGAAGCTTCAACAGAAGTGGCATGGATCTGAAAGCGGCTTATGCTGAATTAAAACAAGATGAGGCAACGATTAAAACTTACTTGAATTCTAAGGGAATACCTGATTCATGTATTGTGTTTGCATCTATCAGCACCAATAAAGATTATCAGTCTCTGTACAATGAATCCGGTACGGAAATAAGCAGAATATTTTCCGGTTATACTCTGACAGGAAGCGTTCGCGTGGAGTCGGGCGATATTGTTCGCGTGGAGAAATTGTCACGTGAAATCACAGAACTCCTGGAAAAAGGGATAGAACTGAATTCAAATGCACCACAGTATTATTACACAAAACTCAATGAGTTAAAGATTGATCTGCTTGCTCAGGCAAGTGCTGATGCCAAAAACAGAGCACAGACAATAGCTAAAAACAGCGGAGGTTCATTGGGCGAATTGAAAAAAGCAAATATGGGTGTATTTCAGATTACCGGTAAAAATGCAAACGAAGATTACAGTTACGGAGGCGTATTCAATACTTCCAGCAAAGAAAAAACAGCTTCAGTTACATTGAAAGCTGAATATCTTGCTGATTGATTTGTGATTCAGATGTAGATGCCCATGATGTAATCGTTCATAAGAAAACCATTGCCGATTTCAAAATCGGCGCTTCGTTCAATTTTAAAGCCGTTGCGTTCATAAAATGCAATGGCTTTTTGATTGTTCCGGTTCACCTGCAGAATCAAATGTTTTCCTCCGCTCTTTTTCACATCATCAATCACTCGCAGCAAAAGCGCTTTCCCATATCCTTGATGTTGCTTTTTCGGAAGTAAATAGAGCTTATGTAATTTGTACTCTTCGGAATTATTATTCGCTCCATAAGATGCAAAACCGAGAGGTTCCTGATTGACTGTTAATAGCAAAAACTGATGACCTGATTGCATCTGGTTTAAAAGAGATTCTGTACTATACATCATCTCAAGCATAAAATCTATCTGCTCCCTGGTGAT
>JBIIPV010000033.1:0-7108 GCA_044342435.1 Lacibacter sp.
TCAGTTGAAAGTATTTTGGAACATCTGCGTTACACCATCAGCCAGATTATCGTAAATAATGGACCTCTCAAAGCACTGGCATTTATTTGTTTGACGATCATCACCACCATTTTTTTCAAAAATTTATTTTTATACCTCGCTTTGCGATTCTTGGCTCCGATCCGAAACGGGATCATGACTAAATTAAGAGGAGATCTGTACGACAAAGTGCTTCAGTTGCCAGTAGGTTATTTTACAGAGCAAAGAAAAGGTGACCTGATATCAAGAATGAGCAACGACGTCAATGAAGTAGAATGGAGTGTAGTGAATGTAATTGAAACCCTGATCAGAGAGCCTCTGAATATTTTGTTTTACCTGATTCTGATGATCATTTTAAGTCCGCAGCTTTCCCTGTTTCTATTAATTTTTCTTCCGGTAACAGTACTAATCATTGGCAGAGTAAGCCGAAAATTGAAAAAGAAATCAAATGAAGCTCAGGAAAAAACAGGAACAGCCATTTCCTTGCTCGACGAAACGTTAGGTGGGATGCGCGTTGTGAAAGCTTTTACTGCAGAACTTCTGCTTGGGAAAAGATTTCACGATGTGAATGCGGATCTCAATCATGTACGTAATAAAATTAATTTTCGACGCGATCTGGCATCACCCCTTTCAGAAATCATGGGTGTAGGGGTTTTATGCGGAATTCTTTGGTTTGGAGGGCAACTGGTTTTAAACCAAACCTCAGCTGATTTAAATGCTGATACATTCATCACTTATATTCTTTTTTTTACTCAGATCATCAACCCTGCCAAGCACCTCTCTTCAGCATTTTACAATCTTCGAAGAGGGAGTGCTGCAATAGGAAGAATTGAAGAAATCTTGTCTGCTCCACTTGTCATTGAAGATGCTGCCGACGCAATTGACATCAAGGGATTTGAAAAAGAGATTGAATTCAGGAATGTCACTTTCAGGTATGATGACAAGCCGGTTTTAAAAAACATCAGCTTCACTCTCAAAAAAGGGCAAACAATTGCACTTGCCGGATCCAGTGGTTCAGGGAAATCTACCTTATCGGATCTATTACCTCGTTTTCATGATGTTGAAGAAGGTGAAATTTTAATTGATGGTGTCCATATTCGGAAAATAAGCCTAAAAAGCCTCAGGAATTTATTTGGTATTGTTACACAAGAGCCTGTTTTATTCAATGACTCCATCACCAATAATATTTTATTGGGCAAGCCGAATGCCTCAAAAGAAGAAATTGAATATGCGGCAAAAATTGCAAATGCTCACCATTTTATTACGCATAAAGAAGATGGTTATGCAACCAATGTTGGGGATCGTGGGACGAAACTAAGCGGAGGGGAAAGACAAAGACTTACCATAGCCCGGGCAGTTTTAAAGAATCCACCAATCTTAATTCTCGACGAGGCAACATCATCCTTAGACACAGAAAGTGAAAGACTGGTTCAGGATGCGATCAACCACCTGATGGAATCGCGAACGAGTCTCGTTATTGCGCATAGACTATCTACTATCAGGCACGCCAACTTGATTCTGGTTCTTCAGAACGGAGAAATTACAGAAAGAGGTAGCCATGAGGAACTAATCCTTAAAAACGGGTTTTACAAGCGCCTGGTAGAGATGCAGGAAGTGAAATAATTGTAAAGTGAAGGAAAAAGCTTCCATTTCCGGAAAATAGTATTATCTTTAATTGTTAATTTGATTCAAATGAGGCTTCTGGACCTCAGAGACTTCTTTTAAAATGAGAAGTTTCTTACAGAATTCAGCAGTACAATTTT
The DNA here is from genome assembly GCA_044342435.1 of Lacibacter sp. GTDB lineage: Bacteria > Bacteroidota > Bacteroidia > Chitinophagales > Chitinophagaceae > Lacibacter. The sequence continues at coordinate 1,782 of JBIIPV010000033.1, forward strand.
GATTCATGATTTTTGTTTTTTAATTTTTTTCTCGTGAACATTTACGTAGGTAATCTTTCCTGGTCCATGACTAATGAGGACCTCGCCGCACTGTTTCAACAATATGGCAGTGTGAGCTCCGCAAAAATTCTGAATGACAAATTTACCGGACGCAGCAAAGGCTTCGGTTTTGTCGAAATGGAAAATGCAGATGAAGCAAATGCTGCAATCAGCGCACTGAACGACTCAGAAATTCAGGGTCGTAAAATTGTCGTGAACGAAGCTCAGCCAAAACCAGAAGGTGGTGGCGGTTTCAAAAAACGTAGCTTCGGTGGCGGAAGCGGTGGTGGTGGTTTCCGCAGAGGCGGTAGCGGCGGCGGCGGCGGATACAACCGCGGCGGCGGCGGCGGATACAGCCGTGGCGACTATTAATGAAGAGCATTATTATTCTTTTCATACATCCCTTCTTCACCGGAAGGGATTTTTTTTTGACATAAAAAAAGCCGCTAAAAAGCGGCTCATGATAATGATATTGTAGTTGTACTATTCGCCTGAAGATCTTACCTGTCCGGTTTTTGCCTCCATGCTTAAGGTAGCATGTGGTACTGCTCTTAATCGGGCTTTGTCAATTAATTTTCCTGTAACGCGACAAACTCCATAAGTTTTATTTTCGATCCGCATCAATGCCTTTTCAAGATGATTGATGTAAGTAATCTGGCGACTGGCGCGCTGGTTCAGCTGTTCTCTTTCCATGCTCACACTGCCATCATCCATTGTCATATAACGACCATCACCATCATCACCTCCCGAATCATCCTTACGAGTAATCAATCCCTGCAGGAAGACAAGTTCCTTCTTAGCTGCCTCAAGCTTGCGCTGAATAAGATCTTTAAATTCCTGTAATTCAGCATCACTGTATCTTACCATCGGCCCTTCTTCTTTTACAACTGGCTTTTTATCCAATACTGATTTTGTAAAATCGGGTTGATATCTTATTGAGGTAGAAACTGTCGTTTTTACCGGCTTGATTTCTACAGGCTTTGCCTTAGACTCTTTTTTAAGCTCCTGAATTGCTTTCTTTACTGGTGCTTTAATATTTGAGTCAGGCTTTGATGAAACCGTTGATGGTTGTGGTTTTACTACCGGAGCAACTGGCTTGGCAGGTTGTTTCACCGCCACAGGCTTTGAAACTACCGGCTTCACTTCTTGTTTAGCGGCAGGCTTTGTAACAGGAGGTACAACCTTTTTTTCCAATGGCTTTTTTCCTTTTGTTTCAATTGGTTTTGCCGGTTTCTTTGCAACAGGCTTCACTGCTTTTGCAGGAGCTGATTTGACTGCCTTTTTAGCCACAGGCTTTGCGGCCTTTTTAGGCGCAGGTTTTGCAGCAGGTTTTGCGGCAGGTTTTTTTGGTGTAGGTTTCGCCGGCTTTACCGCTTTTTTTACGGCAGATTTTACTGGCTTTTTTTTCGTTGGCATGCTACCCTCCTTTTTTGGATACTTTTACTTGAAATGTTTGCTCGTTTACGTCTATCATGGTTCCGCAATCAATTTCCGGCTTAAATATAAGATCATCTGCCAGAATTTCAGAGCAAATATAGGGTTTAAATGCAGTGATTGACTTTTCGAGCTCCCCGGCACCGGAAACCTCAACAAAAATCCTATCTGTCAATTCAAAACCACTTTCTTTCCTCAGTTTCTGGACCCTGTTCACAAATTCCCTGGCATTTCCTTCATTCAACAGGTCTGCTGTTATAGTCACATCAAGTGCAACAGTTACAGCCCCCTTCACAGCAACCAGCCAGCCGGGTAAATCCTCACTCGTCACTTCCACATCTGTCAAATATATAGGAACTGTTTCATTCTCTATTAACAGATTATACACACCCGCCCGCTCAAGCTCAGAAATCTGCTCTTGACTGAAGCCTGCCAGCTCAGCTGCAACGGCCTTCATTCTGGCCCCCATCTTCTTGCCAAGCGACTGATAATTGGGTTTGATTTTTTTACGGATCACATTATTATCGCTGGAAATATATTCCACTTCTTTCACGTTTACCTCACTGCGTATCAGATCTTCCACTCTTTCAATCTGAACCTTCATTTTCGGATTCAGAACAGGAATGAGGATTTTCTGCAAAGGCTGGCGCACTTTGATCTTCTCCTTCTTCCGCAGTGAAAGTACCAATGAACTCACATCCTGTGCAAGCTGCATCCGCTCTTCGAGTTCTTCGTCAATGTATCTATTATCTGCAACAGGAAAATCAATGTGATGAACAGATGTTGTATTAAATCTTCCGGTTACCTTATTTAACTCATTAAAAATGGCATCACTGAAAAACGGGGAAACAGGAGCAATTAAACGTAAGATCGTTTCAAGACATTCATATAATGTCTGATAGGCGCTAATCTTGTCTGCCTCGTATTCTCCTTTCCAGAAACGACGACGACACAAACGCACATACCAGTTACTGAGATGTTCATCCACAAAATGCTCGATCAAACGACCTGCTTGCGTTGGCTCATAATCATCCATTTCTTTATTCACCTGGACAATTAACGTATGCAAAGCAGATAAAATCCAGCGGTCAATTTCAGGACGTTTCTCGAGAGGGATGTATTCCTCTTTGAAAGCAAATCCGTCAACATTCGCATACAACACAAAAAACTGATAAGTATTATACAGTGTTCCAAAAAACTTTCGCTGCACTTCCTTAATGCCTTCAATGTCAAACTTCATGTTGTCCCAGGGACTGGCATTGGTGATCAGATACCAGCGAGTTGCATCTGCTCCGTAATTGCTGATCGTTTCAAAAGGATCCACCACATTCCCCAGACGCTTACTCATTTTGTTTCCGTTCTTATCAAGCACCAAACCATTGCTCACCACTGTTTCATAAGCAACACTATCGTACAACAATGTCCCCAGCACATGTAGGGTATAAAACCAGCCTCTTGTCTGATCAACACCTTCTGCAATAAAACTTGCAGGATACAATTCTTCAAAACTGTCTACTCCGGCAGGAAGTTTGAAAGGAAACTTCTCTCCTTTCTTTACTTTCTCATGATCCAACCCCCATTGTGCATAAGGCATAGCACCGCTGTCGAACCATACATCAATCAAATCAGACACCCGACGCATGGGCTGCCCTTTACTACTTACCAGTATAATTTCATCCACATAAGGCTTGTGAAGATCAATCTTATCAGATGTTAGTAACAACGCATTCTTGGTGCCAAGTTTTTCATCCGCTTTTTGGGCTTCTTCACGTAATTCTTCAATGGTGCCAATGCATATTTCTTCTTCGCCATCTTCCGTGCGCCAGATGGGCAACGGAGTTCCCCAAAAACGACTTCTGCTCAAATTCCAGTCAACCATATTTTCCAGCCAGTTACCAAAACGTCCTTCTCCGGTTGACCTTGGTTTCCAGTTGATGGACTTATTAAGTTCTACCATCCTGTCTTTCAGTGCAGTCGTTTTTATAAACCACGCATCAAGAGGATAATATAAAATAGGTTTATCGGTTCTCCAGCAGTGAGGATACGTATGTTCATACTTCTCAACCTTGAATGCGCGGTTCTCTTTTTTTAGCTTCACGCAGATATCTACATTCACATCTACGTACTGAGGATCATCTTTGTAATTTTTTACATATCGGTTGCTAAAATCTCCCAAGCCTTCAACAAATTTCCCTTCACGGTCAACCATTGTTAAAATACCAATGCCGTATTTCTTTCCAACCTTATAATCATCTGCTCCAAATGCCGGTGCTGTATGTACAATACCTGTACCATCCTCAGTTGTTACAAAATCTCCGATTAACACGCGAAACGGATTTGCATCCGGTGTTATTTTTTTGATTTCGTCAAGACTGTTTGCAGCATAAGGCAACAGTTGATCGTACTGTATCCCTTCCAGTTGTGCACCTTTAAAAGAAGCGATGATCTTCCAGGGAATTAGTTTCTGTTCCCCGGTATAATTTTCAAAATCACCATTCTCTCCTTCAGGCTTTACATATTTATGAAGCAGGTCTTTTGCGAGAATAACATGAACAGGTAGATGGGTATATGGATTGAAGGTCTGCACCAGTACATAATCGATGTTCGCACCAACTGTCAATCCTAGATTACTTGGCAAAGTCCAGGGTGTGGTGGTCCATGCCATGAAAAACACATCTTTCCCTTGCGTGTGATCATACAGAAAACGGCTTGCTTCATTCTTTACGGCAAGAAACATCACAGTGGCACTTGTATCCTTCACTTCCTTGTACGTACCGGGCTGGTTTAATTCATGAGAACTAAGGCCTGTACCTGCAGCGGGAGAATAAGGCTGTATACTGACACTCTCATAAAGCAAGCCTTTTTTGTAAAGCTGTTGCAACAACCACCAAAGCGTTTCAATATACTCATTGTGAAAAGTCACATAAGGATCTTTCAGATCCACCCAATAGCCCATGCGTCGGGTAATTTCATCCCATTTATCTTTAAAACGCAACACTGCCTCTCGGCATTTTCTATTGTATTCCTCAACGGATATCTTAACGCCAATATCTTCTTTTGTAATACCTAATTCTTTTTCAACCCCTAATTCAATAGGTAGCCCGTGTGTATCCCATCCTCCTTTACGACTTACACGGAAACCCTTCATTGTTTTATACCGACATATAAGATCTTTCAACGTACGTGAAATTACATGGTGGATACCCGGCATTCCATTTGCACTGGGAGGGCCTTCATAAAAAACAAATGAAGGAGCCCCATTTCTGAGAGAGATGCTTTTTTCAAAAGCCTGTTCTTTTTCCCACGAGGAAAGTATTTCCTGTTCTAACAGAGGAAGATTCAGTTGCGAAAACTCTTTGTATCTGGCGTTCATTGTTTGCCTGTCTTTATGTGAAAAAGTGTGCAAAATTACAAAAAAGAAACCCCCGGATTTGGTTTCCGGGGGCAATCTTCGGGTTTTATTCAAAATTATTGGGGAGTAAGTGAGCGACTGCCATCGGCCTGATAAGCAACTCTGATCTTGTATTTGATTTTAGTGGGGCGTGTGGGCGGAACAACCGGGTTTCCGTTGTCGTCTGCAGGATCCGCACTCAGAATTTCAAGTTTGGCATATTTACCTGTTGCAGTACGGAATACGAAAGTTCTGCCGGCAATTGGTGAAAAGGTACGAGTCTGCGCATTGTAACTATACCAGTCTGCTCCTTTAACAGCCAACTGAGAAGCTGTAGTATCGTATTTATATCCTGCTGAAGGAGCTTCTGTAATAAGGTCAAATGGTGTATTGATTACCTGTGCTCCTGCCTGGCCAGGTCCACTGACTCCGTTGTTCACGATTATTTTTTCAAACCTCATAG
>JBIIPV010000034.1:0-7079 GCA_044342435.1 Lacibacter sp.
CCGGAATCACTTTCCACTCTCTTTCTTACACTATCTTTAGCCATCATGTAATTGATGGTGATGTGCTTCCCGACATCCCTCAGGAAATGAATAAAACTAAAATCTCTAAACCAGTCATAATTATTCACGAGTTCTGCTGCTGAGGAAGTGCCTGAACTGAAGTCCAGGAATTGCTCGAGTTGTTTTTTTATGCCGTCCACGTTTTTCTGTAAAGTGACTTCGTCCAGCAAATTTCTTTCTTCACTTTTTCCGCTGGGATCACCGATCATTCCGGTAGCGCCACCAATAAGCGCAATTGGCTTATGTCCCGCTTTTTGAAGATGAACGAGCAGGAGGATTGGCACCAGGCTCCCGATATGAAGGCTTTCTGCAGTAGGATCGAATCCGATGTAGCCGGTAGTCATCTCCTTTTTCAGAAGTTCTTCCGTGCCGGGCATGATATCCTGGATCATCCCTCTCCATTTCAATTCTTCGATAAGCGACATAAATGATGTTTGGCTGATTTGTACGCAAAATTACTGAAGCGCTTCCAAGATATAAAACTGCTATCAATATGTTGATGATTGTTCGGGCTGATTTGATTGAACATTCTTTTTTCCTCATTAGCAGAATGTTTATATTTGTAATAGTCAGATTCTTCTTCAACATGAGTCTGATTCCTTCAATATTTGAAAACCCACATAATGAAAAGCCGGATCTTACTATTTCTGATTACAGTTTCAGTGTCATTTAACACTTTTGCACAGATCCGTATTTATTCAAACGAGTTTCTGAATATAGGGGCGGGTGCAAGGGGTTTATCAATGGGGAGCGCCCAGGTTGCATCTGTTTCAGATGCCACGGCAGGATACTGGAATCCGGCTGCTTTAACATCCGTAAAAAATAACCCATCTCTTTCCTTGATGCATGCGGAATATTTCGCAGGTATCGGCAAGTATGATTTTGGAAGTATCGCTATTCCTGTTGCTAATAACAAGCGTACGATCGGATTGTCTGTTCTTCGTTTTGCTGTGGATGATATTCCCAATACTTTGTACCTCATAGAGCCGGATGGCAACATCAACTATGCAAATATCCGTTCATTTAGCAGCGCTGATTGGGCTTTCCTCTTATCAGTAGCTCAGACGCTGAAAGAAGCCAATGGGAAATCTCTGAGTGTGGGGGTGAATGCCAAAGTCATACATAGGAACATCGGAACCTTTGCCAGGGCCTGGGGTTTTGGCATTGATGCTGCTTTGCAGATGAAAGGAAAAAACTGGTCGGCGGGAATTGTAGGAAAAGACATCACGACCACGTTTAATTCCTGGAATTTCACTTTTACAGATCGTGAAAAAGAAGTCTTGTTTCTCACCAATAATGAAATACCTGTGAGGTCAACTGAATTAACTGCTCCGAGAATTGTCGTTGGTGGCGCTTATGATTTTCGCTTAAGCAGCAGTGTTCAGTTAAAAGCAGAGGCCAATCTTGATTTTACATTTGACGGCAGAAGGAATACGTTGCTCAGCTCAGATATGCTGAATGCAGACCCCAGAATTGGATTAGAATTGAATTTAAAGAATCAGTTTTTTGTGAGAACCGGCATCTATAATTTCCAGAGAACTTTTGCAGATGGAGATACTTTAAACAGAAAGAAAGTATGGATTTATCAACCTGCGGCAGGTGCCGGTTTTGTACTTGGTAAATCATTTCATGTTGATTATGCTTTCACCAACTTAGCCAATCAGTCAAATCCTTTATTTACTCATATTATATCACTCAGACTTGATCTGACCAGTCCTGCAAGAAAAACCGAAGAATGATGAAGAAGTTAAAACTGATATTGTTTTTTTCTTTAGTGTCAACTTTTTTATGCGACTCTGTTTTTGCGCAATCTTTCATGAATGAATGGATCGATTACGGAAAAACATATTATCGTTTCAGGGTTGCCTCTAATGGTATCTATCGCATCACCCAGCGTCAACTTGATTCGATTGGGATTGCGGGAGCAGATGCGTCGCATTTTCAGCTGTGGAAGAACGGAGAAGAGATCGCGATTTACACTACTGTTCAAACGGGAGCAATACCATCAGATGGGTTTATTGAGTTTTACGGAGAAATCAATAATGGTAATTGGGAGAGCCGCCTGTATCTCAGGCCTGAATTCCAAATCAATCGTGATGTGAGTGTACTTTCAGATTCTTCGACCTATTTTCTAACTGTCAATACAACATCACCCAATAAACGATACCAGCAGGTAACGAATAATCTTGCTTCCACCTTGACTGCAGATTCGTTTTTTATGCACAGGCTGAGAAGTCGTCATGCTACTAATTACAGCCAGGGTTTCGGTGCTGTTGTAGGCAGTACTGTTTATTCCTCTTCATATGACGAAGGAGAAGGCTATACCAGTTCACCTTTCGGCCCTGCAGCTGCTCAGGTTTCTAATAATCCTAATTTATTCGCATATCCTTCAGGTCCGAATGCACGATTTGCTTATTCTGCAGCAGGCATCTCTTTAAATGTCAGAAATGTCAGGGTACTATTGAATGGAAATGTAATGGGAGAGAAGGAAGTCAACTATCTGAGTTCAATCATTGATTCTTCATATACTGATATCCCGATTAGTTGGTTAAGTAATGGTGCTGCAAATTTGCAATTTGTTAATACAGCTGCAGTAACCTCCGACAGGATGGTTATTGGTTTCTTCGAACTGACATATCCTAGGCAATTCAATTTCGGCGGACAAACATTGTTCCAGTTTCAGCTTCCTGCCAATGAAAACGGCAATAAATTGGTCATCACCAATTTTAATCATGGAGGAGTTACACCTGTCATTTATGACATGACAAATGGTTACAGACTCCTTGCAGATATCTCGGTTCCCGGGCAAGTGCAGATTGTATTGCCGCCTTCTTCACGTGACAGAAATCTTTTAATATCCGGTCAGCAAACTGGTGTAATCAGACCAGTATCAGTATTCAGAAAAAGAAATTTCACCAATTATAACGCGCCATCTGAGCAAGGAGATTTTCTGATTGTATCCAATACAAGAATTTATAAAGACGATAATGGAACAGATCAGGTTGAAAGATACCGTCAGTATCGTTCAAGTGTAGCAGGGGGAAGCTATAAAGCCAAAGTGTATGACATTGAGCAGCTGATTGATCAATTTGGCTATGGCATAAAAAACAACCCTTTATCTGTGAAGAATTTTCTTCGTTTTGCAAGAGCTAATTTTAACCAACAGCCAAAGTTTTGTTTGTTAATAGGAAAAGGAGTCAATGCCAGAGACAATAAAGCGAATGAATTCAGATTGGTCTCAGAAAGAATTAACCTGGTGCCAACTTTTGGTGTTCCGGCTTCTGATTTGATGCTTGCAACTGACGAGGGGGAGTATGTCACTAAAACCCCAATTGGAAGAATTAATGTGGTATCCGGGAAAGAAGTTGGAGATTATCTCGACAAACTAATTGAATATGAAACATCCCAGAATGTAATTTCCTGTAAGATAGAGGATGAAGCATGGAAAAAAGACGTGCTGCACATAGGAGGCGCAAATGATTTTCTGGGAGAGCAAATTATGTATTATCTGAATGAGTACAGGGTGGTTGCGGAGGATACTCTTTATGGGGCCAATGTACAAACATTACAGAAGACATCCTTAACCAACGTTCAGATTATATCTGGCGAAATTGTATCTAAACTCTTCAGGGAGGGGTTCTCTCTTCTCACTTATTTCGGGCATTCTTCTGCAAACAGTTTAGAATTCAATTTAGACAATCCGGAAAACTATCCTTATTCGGGTAAGTATCCGATTTTCATAGTAAATGGTTGTAATGCCGGGAATATTTTTCTCTATGATACCCTTCGCCTTAAAGGAAAATTAACATTGTCTGAAAAGTATGTAGTTGGTATTCCGCAAAGAGGGGCAGCCGCATTCATTGCGAGTACACACCTTGGTATTGTCAATTATCTGAATTTATACACCGAAGAGTATTATAATCAATTGTCAATACATGCTTATGGTCAGCCTATTGGTAAAGTGATGGCAAATATTTCAGATTCGCTCATTTCAAGATATACTTCTAATGATTATTTCGTCCGAATTCACCTGGAGGAAATTGTACTACACGGAGATCCTGCAATTTCGTTTTACAGCAGACCAAAATCTGATTATGCTATCGAGCCACAGTATGTAAAAGTTTCTCCTGAGTTTATATCTATCGCAGAGCGTAATTTCAAGATTGATTTGAAATTGTTCAACATAGGCAGATTTTCGGGAGATTCCCTTAAAATCAACATCAAAAGGCAATTCCCCGATGGAAGTCAGCAGGTCATATACGATGCAAAGAGATCTGGTTTTGCCAAGCTGGATTCTCTTCAGCTTTTGATTCAAATAAATCCGCTGACTGATAAAGGTGAAAATAAATTCATCATTACGCTTGATCCCGATAATTCCATTGATGAGCTGTGTGAAAACAATAATACAATTACAAAAGAAGTATTCATTTTTGAAGACGAAGTACGACCTGTTTATCCTTATAATTACGGCATCATCAGAGCAGCTAAGCCTGTATTTTATGCTTCCACCGCGAATCCATTCAGTCCTTCCCGAAAATACTATTTCGAATTAGATACCACAGCACTGTTTAATTCTTCTCTCATCATCAAAGATTCTTTGGTTTCTAAAGGAGGTTCACTTTCATTTAATCCGACGCTTGTATCATTGAAAGACAGCACTGTTTATTACTGGAGAGTTGGAAGCAGGATTGATAATACGAACAATGTAAACTGGAATAACAGCAGTTTTGTTTATCGTTCAGATCTTAAACCCGGATTCAATCAGTCGCACTTCTATCAATTCACCGAAAATAATTTTGAGAAAATGGTGATTGATACCGCTAGCAGAGAATTTAGATTTAAGAATACGCCCAGAAAGCTCAAAATAAAAACAGGTCTTTTCCCCTTTTATAATTCCGAATTGAATAATGTGTATTTGGATCTTGAATATGTTGACGCTTGGAGATGTGATTTTAACGTTTTTTCTGTTTATGTTTTTGAGCCTAAATCAATCAGGTCTTGGGAAAATATTCCTGTTGGAGGTACAGGGGCATATAATAGCTCAGTACCCTGTGCATCTTTTCAAACCCGAAAGTTTTTTGAATTTCGCATGATGGATAGAAACTCAAGAAATAACATGCGGTTGTTTCTAGAGCAGATCCCAAATGATCATTACATACTTGTGATCAACCAGGGAGTAGGTGCTCCCAGTTTTGCAGCAGAGAACAACTCGTTCATCACGCAATGGATGACTGATACCACTATTTACGGATCTGGGAAAAGCATCTATCATACCTTGTTGAACAATGGTATAACTGATATTGACAAATTCACCAGAAATCTGCCTTTTGCATTTCTTTATCAGAAAGGGAATTCCGAATTCATCTATCAGTACATTGGCGAAAATGCCAATGATTTTATTGATGTAAGTGTCAATCTGCCTGGCCAGTTTTCAGCTGGTTATACAGAAACACAATGGCTGGGCCCTGCCAAAAAATGGGAGAATTTCCAGTGGGATGGGTATTATCCGGGAGGGCAGATGCCCAGAGATTCAACCGTATTTCATTTATATGGTAAGACGCCAACCGGAAATGAAGAATTACTTGCTGTTGTGAATGATGCAAAAGACACAAGTATTGCATTTGTAGATGCTGCTCAGTATCCGTTCATGCGAATGAAAATGTTTTGTCAGGACCCAATTAGTCTAACTCCATTCCAGTTACAACATTGGAGACTTACAGGAGAAATGGTTCCTGAAGGCGCCATTGCACCAAACATCCGTTTTGATTTTAAAGACACTTTGGATTTGGGAGAACCGCTCAACTTCAACATCGCCTTTAAGAACATCAGTGAGCCTGCTTTTGACAGCCTTAAACTCCGGTTTATTTTTACTGATCGTAACAACGTACCGAAAGAGATTCCGTTTGCGAAGAAAAAACCTATTGTCAGCGGCGATACGATACTTGTATCTTACTCCTTTGATACAAAGGATTTACCCGGTTTGAATTCCATCTTTTTGTTTGTGAATCCCGACAACGACCAACCGGAACAGTATCTATTTAATAATTTTATATACAAGAGTTTCTTCGTGAAGCCGGATGTGTATCAGCCATGGCTCGATGTTACTTTTGATGGAATACATATTCTCAATAGGGATATTGTTTCGTCGAAACCGCATATTGTTGCAAAACTGAAAGATGATAGTCGGTTTATGGCATTGGTTGATACTGCAGGTATGAAAGCTACTATCAGATACCCCGATAGAACGGTGAAGGAATATGTATTAGGTTCTGATTCGGCACGCTTTACACCTGCTAATCTCAATTCCGGCGACAATATGGCTGTCATTGATCTTTTCCCCTATTTACAGCAAGATGGGGAGTATGAATTAACGATCTCCGCAAATGACCGAAGTGGAAATAAAGCAAGTGATTTAGGATATAAGGTTGCATTTCAAGTAATCAATAAGCCGATGATTTCCAATCTGCTGAATTACCCGAATCCTTTCACCACTTCCACTGCTTTTGTTTTTACCCTCACAGGCTCTGAAATTCCACAGAACATGCGAATTCAGATTCTGACTGTAACAGGAAAAGTGGTGCGTGAAATCACAATGAACGAACTTGGCCCCATCCGCATAGGAAGAAACATTACTGAATTTAAATGGGGTCTATCTGTATCGTGTACTCACTAATAAAAACGGACAAACGCTCGATAAATATAGCCCGGGAGATGTCAATACTGATATGTTCTTCAACAATGGTTATGGCAAGATGTACCTCATGAGGTGATAACTGACAACCATTTCTACAAACAACCCGCTTTTGTACAGCGGGTTTTTTGTAGAAATAATATAAGAAAGAAAATCTTAGAGCTTATTAGAACCTGTATTATTTAAAATTTAAAACGCTTTTTAATACAATCATGATTTGAGTATATGCTGTGTTTTTAAGAGGCCTTTCTGATGCGCAGTTTACTGTTACTGGTATTTATGGAAGTGGATTCAAGTTGCTGCTGATAATCGTGAATGTGTTCTATTT
>JBIIPV010000313.1:0-6342 GCA_044342435.1 Lacibacter sp.
TCCGTATGAAGTTGTGCTATCGCTGATCTGGCAGAAATAACTCCAGAAGGGAACATCGTGCCATTCCAGATCCTGATACATCATCGGCACTACACATATCGGGAAATCTCCTGCAATACCCCCTCCGATCTGAAAGAATCCTACTCCTTTTCCGGAAGAATTTTCTCGATACCAGTCGGCCAGCCATACCATGTATTCGATACCACTTTTAACGGTACTTGCTTTCAACTCTCCTTTGATGACATAACTCGCAAAGATGTTTCCGGTGGTGGAGTCTTCCCAGCCCGGCACAACAATGGGAATGTTTTTTTCTGCAGCAGCTACAATCCAGCTATTTTTTGGATCAATTTCATAGTATTGTTTCAAATCGCCGCTCAACACGGTTTTATAGAGAAATTCATGCGGGAAATAACGTTCTCCTTTTTCTTCGGCATCCTTCCATTGTTTATGCAGGTGTTTCTGCAAACGACGAAATGCTTCTTCTTCAGGAATACAGGTATCGGTAACACGGTTGTAATGATTCTCTAATAAATCCCATTCATCCTGTGGTGTGAGATCACGGTAGTTGGGAACACGTTTGTAATGACTGTGTGCCACCAGGTTCATCACATCTTCTTCCAGGTTGGCGCCGGTACAGGAGATGATATCCACTTTTCCCTGTCTGATCATTTCCGCAAAAGAAAGACCAAGTTCCGCCGTGCTCATCGCACCGGCCAGTGTCACCATCATTTTGCCCCCCTCATTGATGTGGGTTTCATATCCCTTGGCTGCATCCATCAAAGCGGCTGCATTAAAATGTCGGTAATGGTGTTGGATGTACTGTGAAACGGGACCTTTATTCATTTTGAATCAGATTATGTTTTAAGTGATCAACTTAGAGCCGCAAAAGTATAACATTGCCGGCAACTACTGTATTTCACCGTACAGTCCATGGATTGTGTAAATAAAAAAATATGTGAACCGGAATTGTAGATGAAGCATACAGATCAATATATCCATAAAATAAACAAGTGAAAACCCTTAGTTTGAATAAGTGATTCTCGCACCTGATATAATCGGGAATTTTGGGTTTTGTATTAAATTATCATTTTTGGTCAAATAGTTCTTGCTAGCTGCTAATCATTGAATTAGATTTGTTATAAGCAAAAATCACTTCCGGTATTCTAAAATAAGAATACGGAAGCTCAATCAAACGTAACGTGATTAAAAAGTCCAATTCCTTTTCACTTCTGTGTCTTACGGGAAGAACCATTCCTCATCTCAACAATTGGTTTACTGCCCGATTAGGCATCTTATTTTTTCTTGTATTCTCAATTTTAACTTCTGCAAAAAGTCAGACGCCTGTTATAACAGCAAACGGACCTACCTCTTTTTGTTTTGGCGGCAAAGTGACTCTGACAGTGAACAATGCTCCTTCCGGTGTTTCTTACCAATGGTTGCGCAATGGTTCTCTGATCAATGATTCAATCAGAGCACAATTGGTTGTGAATACATCCGGCCTTTATCGTGTCGTACTGGACGACGGTTCTTCAAAAGACACATTGGCTGGAATACAGGTAAACGTAAACAGACCTGATGCCAATCTCAACGGAAACGGAGCCACCACCATCAACGGTGACAGATACTTTAAGGTTTGTGCTGCGATTGCACAGAATTTTACATTCACCAACGGATCTGCTACCACATCCACCAATACAAATTATATCATCAGATGGGGTGACGGCACACCTGATTACACCTCAACAACATTTAATACCCCAATCAATCATCTTTATGGTGTAGGGATTAAAACACTCACATTTATTGTTTATTCCGGTACTTGTGTTGACAGCGCACAGTACAAAGTGTTTGTAGGAAACATTCCTGCGGGAGGCCTTGTGGGTATTGGCGGTTCAACTATTTGTTCAGGTAATGACCAGCGCTTTCTGATTGCCGGTACTGCCAACAATCCTCCCGGCACCATGTACGTCATGTTCTACAATGATGGCAGTAAGCGCGATACTTTTTATCATCCTGCCCCGGATACAGTAAAGCACATTTTTCCCCAAACTAGTTGTGGTACCAATAGTTCAAATGGAACAAACAATTTTCCCAATTCTTACGGAGCGTTCCTTTCCATTGTAAATCCTTGCGGTGTTGCGGGAGGTTCAATTTTACCCATTTATGTTTCTGACAAACCCAAAGCAGAAATGAGGGTATCTCCCAACGACACAACATGTGTAAATCAAATCACGACCATCACCAATACCACAAAAGACACCCGAAATGTAGAAAATGGCGTTTGTTCAACGATCAAGTTTGTATGGCGAATTAAAGCGCTCTCTGCAGGAGGAGCATGGACCATCACCAGCGGATCTCTTGGCAACGACTTCGGGTCGCCAGATCCCAATCTATGGGTAGCAGGAACATTAAATTTAGGTGTGAGATTTACAGTTGTTGGGACATACTCTGTAAAACTGGTGATGATCAATAACACACTTTGCGGAGCCGACAGTACAGAGAAGATAATTTGTGTGAATCCGCAACCCACAGCCTCTTTTACAACAAATACGCAAACCGGATGTGCGCCATTAAACGTGTCGGCATTCGGCACAACCAATACACCTCTTTGCGGAGAAAATACTTTCAACTGGAGTGTTATTTACACACCGACTGCAGGATGTACTCCTTCTGTTTCATCTTTCCAATATGTGAATGGAACATCTGCCAACTCACAAAATCCTCAGATTGTATTCAACAACCCGGGCGTTTACAGGCTTCGTCTAACTACTACTTCTCCGAAAGGAAGCTGTACTTCTGCTGTGTCTGAAGTTCAAATAACAGTTAAAGGGAAACCTGTTCTGAATATAACAACCCCTGCTGCTGTTTGTCAGGGCATACAATTCCGTCCATCTGCAACTGCTTCCTGCTATACCACCGGAGCCACATATTCATGGCAGTTGACAGGAGCAACTCCGGCAACCTTCAATACATTATTAGCCGATAATGTTGTGTATAATAACTCCGGAAATTATACCATTCAACTATCGGCTACCAATGAATGCGGTACCACCGACTCCGTAAAACCCATCCTCGTCCGCCCCGAACCAATCGTCACCAAACCAACCGATGTTCAGGTTTGTCATAATAACACAGTTAATACAACAATATTAAACGGTTCACCTGCAGGAGTTACTTATACCTGGACCAACAGCCTGCCCGGTATTGGACTGGCAGCATCCGGAACAGGAAATATTCCTTCCTTCAGAGCAGTAAATACAGGAGCAAATCCAATAACAGCCACCATTAGCATCATACCATCTGCTTCAGGATGTACAGGAAAAACAACAACTTATACCGTCACAGTATTTCCGTTACCTGCTGTACCAACAGTACAAAATGTAACATATTGTCAGAATGATGTTGCCAGTTCTCTCAACGCAACAGCTCTCTCCGGAAATGGTTTATACTGGTACACAACTCCAACTGGAGGAACACCTTCATTGGTTGCACCTGTGCCATCTACATCCACACCTGGATCAACGATTTATTATGTTAGTCAATTCAACCCTGTTACAAATTGTGAAAGCAATCGTGTACCGCTCACTGTAGTGGTGAATCCAAAGCTTAATTTATCAAACCAAACTATTTCTATTTGTAGTAATACACCGATCAACTTCATACATCCTTCCGCACCTGCCGGTACCAGCTATAGCTGGACGATCAACTCCGTTCCTGCTCAGATTGCAGGAGCTAATGAAGGAACCGGTTTGTCATCAGTAACAGATACTCTTTCTAATAACTCATCTGTTCTGCAAACTGTTGTGTATTCTGTTATCCCAACAGCGTTAGGTTGTCCGGGAACACCTTTTTCTCTAACAATCAACTTACAACCCAGGCCGGTCATCTCCGACACGACCATCACGTTGTGTACAGGTGCGCTCTTTGAATGGATCGGACAAAATAATACAGGTGGAGATATTGTTCCAACCGGTACATTATATAGTTGGTTAAACCCGGTGAGCAATCCTACCGGTTCTATTACAGGAGGATCTGCATCAGCGAGTCCACTTTCAAAAATCAGTCAGACATTAAATAACACAACCGATAAATCTGCAACACTTACTTATAAAGTTTCAGCAATTTCCGGATCATGTATTTCAGACAGTTTTAATATTGTTGTAAACGTAAATCCAAAACCGGTTATACCAACGCAGAATGCAACAGTCTGCAGCAGAAATCCATTTGTGATCTCTCCTGCAACGAATACAACAGGAACCATCGTTCCTGCAGGAACACAATATACCTGGACAGCACCTGTTATTTCTCCTATAGGAAGTGTAACCGGATTATCTGCCCAAACAACACCACAAAATACAATCAGTCAAACACCCGTCAATATCACAACAGGAACAGCTCTTGTTGTTTATACTGTTACACCAGTATCTGCAGCCGGTGTTTGCAATGGCGAACCATTTGAAGTGCGCATATTAGTGAATCCACAACCCGGCATTTCTGATCAAACAGCTGAGATGTGCAGCGGAGGAATTTTTAGTGTCATTCCTTCCGGCACACCGGTTAATACATTTTATACCTGGACAAACCCTGTCAGTACTCCTGCCGGCGTTATCACCGGAGGTTCTGCACAAACAATCCCCCAATTAGCCATCAGTCAACAATTAAATAACCAAACAAATATTCCTGCAACAGTAGAGTACACAGTATTACCGGCAACCGGAACATGTAGCAATACACCTTTCAAAGTAACGGTTACCGTTTATCCCAAACCGTTAGTGCCGGATACAAGCATCGCTTTGTGTTCGGGAGGATCTTTTAACCTGCAACCACAAAATCGTCAACCATCTCAAATCATTCCTGTAAACACAACTTATACCTGGTCGCTGCCGGTGATTACGCCAACCGGAGCAGTAACAGGAGCGAGTGCTGCAACTTCAGGACAATCAAATATTTCACAAACGCTGGTAAACATTACAAATGCGCCAGCTACAGTGACTTATACTGTTACGCCGCTTTCCGGTGAAGCAGGTTTGTGTCAGGGAACATCTTTTAAAATTATTGTTACAGTAAATCCTGATTCTAAAGCAAGCTTTACTTCTGCTAATACTTTTGGATGTGCGCCATTTGTTCTTGATCAGACAACCATTACCAATACATCTCCTTCGACTGCGAGTACAGATTTTCGCTGGTATGCAAACGGAGAATTGATTGGAAATACAAGCAGTTTCCCGGGAACAACTGTCAATACGAACAATGACAGTATTTTGATTAAACTTGTTGCCATCAATCGTTTTGGTTGTAAGAATGATAGCACAGAACAAAAGTTCTATACTCGTCCATTGCCGCAAGCGGCATTTAATTCTCCTGTAGATACAATTTGCGGACCCGCTTCTTTGCGATTTGAAAATACATCTGCACAACATCCAAGCTTCCGTTATGAATGGAATTTCGGGAACGGACAAACATCTACCCAATATCAACCAGCCAATATTTTATTTCAACCGGCAGCATCTTTCGGCGATACCACTTACAACATCACCCTGAAAGTATGGAATGAATGTAAAACCACCGAATTATCACGCAAGGTGGTGGTTCGATCAAAAGCTAAATCTTCGTTTGTGCCTAACCGTTTTACAGGATGTTCTCCTGTTCAGGTGAGTTTTGTGAATCAGTCGCAAGGACTCAATGTAACTTATGAATGGAATTTTGGAGATGGAACTCCGGTGGTCAACAGCAACAATAAAGACACGGTTGTTCATTTGTATTCAACCGGCGTTGTTACAACCTATCAGGTTCGTTTGGTTGCCACCAACCACTGCGGCAAAGACACTGCAATCATCCCCATCACCATTCGTCCGAATACAATCAAACTGGAAGTAGAAACAGATGGGAATAAAACGAAAGGTTGTGCACCTTATACTGTGCAGTTTACCAATAAATCATCAGGCTCCAATTCGTATAAATGGGATTTCGGAGATGGCACTATCGAGTTCCGTTCTGCAGGAACTGAAATTGTATCACACACTTATCTTAATAGTGGCTCGTTTGATGTGCGCGTATTTTCCAGCAATGGTTGTTCTGATACTTCTGTTTATGTAACACGAGTAGAAATTTTTGAAAAACCTACTGCAGCTTTTGTGGCAGATAAATATGCTGCTTGTTTAGGTGATAGTATTCGATTCACGAATCAGTCAACCAATGCAACCAGTTACGTATGGAGTTTTGGCAATGGCATTCGTACATCAAACATAAACCCTGTATATGCCTATCCTGCAAAAGGAAATTATAATTTATTTCTTTCAGCAGCGAAAACATATGGTCCGGGAATTGTTTGTTATGATACGG
>JBIIPV010000036.1:0-7004 GCA_044342435.1 Lacibacter sp.
CGACAATACCCTGTTGATTGGTACGCATGGTAACGGGATGTTCTATACAGTGATCAACAATGCTGCAACATCTACACCTGAATATGTGATGAATGATAAAAAATTCATTGCTTCTGTTTATCCAACAGTCACTAGCGGCAACATCCAAATACAAACAGGAGCGGCTTCCGGCATCAAAAACCTCGACATACGGGTAATTGATATGAATGGAAGAACTGTTTATACAAACAAACGCAATTATGGAAACGGATCAATTGACCTTAGTAGATTAGCAATAGGAATTTATTCTATTGAAATTATCAGCGACAACAGAAAATATAAACATGTACAAAAAATTATCCGAGA
Organism: Lacibacter sp.; assembly: GCA_044342435.1. Classification (GTDB taxonomy): domain Bacteria; phylum Bacteroidota; class Bacteroidia; order Chitinophagales; family Chitinophagaceae; genus Lacibacter. Next base: position 346 of record JBIIPV010000036.1, read on the forward strand.
ATAACAGGTATCATTCGATAAGTACAAAGAGATATACGATAGCAGGATTTCTTTTCTCATTCCTGCTTATGATATCATTGGGTTGTTTTTCGCAAACAGGACGATATCCCGTTAAACGAATCCGGACATTTCAGCAGGAAGAAACAAGCGGAGCAAATTCCGGAAGAGACCGTGTAAGACAGAATAAGTTATTCCACTGGATTTATCTTGAGTTGTGGTCCGGTAAATCAATCGAGATAACGCATTTATGGATCAACAATGAACCAACCGGATTTCGTGTTGAAAAAATAAACGCCCCTGTATTTCATCCCTCTTCAGAAATAATAGAAAAAAAAGTAGTGATCCCGGAAACAACCAACGAAGTCATCCAATTGATTAAAACGGATGAATTACCGGATCAAGCCAAATCTATATCCAACTTTCCGACTGCATACCGTCGTTATCCGTTGCTTATTCGTTACATATCAGAAGGGAAGATTTATTACCTGGGTGCCTATCCCCGGAGAATACCTAAAGAAAGAAATCAATAGAATTCATCTGCTGATTAATGATCTCTTCTTTGATTTCAAAGTGTTGCGCGCTTTTGTCACGTACCTTTGCATCACTTTATGGCATCTGTTCAAAATATAAGAACGCTTAGCAAGGATGAAATTCAATCCTTCCTTGAGCATATCGGAGAACCCCGTTTCCGTGCAGGTCAAGTGTATGAATGGATCTGGCAAAAACATGCGCACAGCTTTGGTGATATGACCAATCTGAGTAAAATGCTTCGCCAAAAACTGGGTGAATCTTTCAGCTTGCCGGCATTGATTGTAGATGCTACACAGTATTCTGCAGATGGTACCGTAAAATCCAGATTCCGTACACATGACCATCATCTCGTGGAAGGTGTCCTCATCCCTACTGAAGACAGAAGAACGGCCTGTGTATCATCACAAATTGGATGTTCCCTGACCTGTAAATTTTGTGCAACAGGCTACATGCAACGAAAAAGAAATCTCACATTCGATGAAATCTTTGATGAAGTGGTGCTGATCAATCAGCAAAGTGAACGTATTTATGAGAAGAAACTCACCAACATCGTGTTCATGGGGATGGGGGAACCACTGCTGAATTACAAAGAAATGTTGAAAGCAATTGAAAGAATTACATCGGCAGACGGACTTGCAATGAGTCCGAAGCGCATTACAGTTTCTACTGCAGGTGTTGCAAAACAAATCAAGCAACTGGGAGATGATCAGGTTCGTTTCAAACTCGCCCTTTCATTGCATGCTGCCAATGACAGAAAGCGAAATGAAATTATGCCCATCAATGAGTCGAATAATATCAAGGCGCTTGTTGAAGCATTGAATTATTTCTATCAAAAAACCGGAAATGAAATCACACTTGAATATATTCTTTTCAAAGATGTCAATGATTCTCTGCAGGATGCGGATGAATTAATTAAGATTTACAGACAAGTTCCGGCTGATTTGGTAAATCTGATCGAATACAACCCCATTGATGCAGCGAAATTTCAAAAGCCTGATGAAAAAGTAACAGATCAGTTCATGCGCTATCTTGAAAAAAACAAAGTGAATGCAAGATTACGCAGAAGCCGCGGCAAAGACATTGACGCAGCATGCGGACAACTGGCTAATAAAGATTAAAAATACTCGTAATCCGCTCGCTTCTTCGAAGCAGTCGGACTTCGCCCAAAAAACAGAACGATCAGAAATGAAAAATAATTTTGGAAAATTCTCCGGCAATAAAAGCAACGCACAGAAGAAGGAAGAAATCAGGCAGGAAAAAAAGAAAGCGCGTGCCGAACGGGATGCATATTTCGAAAAAAAGAAACAAGAGAAAAAAGGTCCAAATAACCCATCGCGAGCCAGATTTACAATCAATAAAAAATCAGAAGACCCTGCAAAGTCAACATCAACTACTTCATCAGTCAATCAGATGCCACTTAATAAATACCTCGCGCATTGTGGGGTTTGCAGCAGAAGAGATGCGGCTGAACTGATTCGAAAAGGCCTGGTTGCAGTTGACGGAGTGTTCATCACAGAACCAGGCTCCAAATTGACTGGCAAGGAAGAAGTAAAAGTGAACGGAAAGAGAGTGAATATTCAAAAGGAACTTGTTTACATTCTCTTGAATAAACCCAAAGATTATATCACTACTTCAGATGATCCACAGGGGAGAAAAACGGTACTTGACCTGTTGAAAGGTGCAACCGCACAACGTATTTATCCTGTAGGCAGGCTCGATAGAAATACAACCGGCGTATTATTGTTTACAAATGACGGCGAGCTGACACAGAAACTTTCTCATCCCAGTTTTCAAATCAAAAAAGTATATGAAGTAACGCTTGATCGTCCGCTTGAGAAAAAAGACTTCGAACAATTACTAAATGGGATAACACTCGAAGACGGCTTTGTTGCACCTGATGCACTGGGATATGTTGATACACAAAACAAACGCGTCATTGGGATAGAAATTCACAGCGGCAGAAACAGAATCGTCCGCAGAATATTTGAACACCTTGGTTATGATGTGAAAGGACTGGACCGGGTATTGTTCGCCAACCTCACCAAGAAAAATGTTGACAGAGGGAAATGGCGATTCCTGTCCGAAAAAGAAGTCAGACTGCTCAAGTTTATGAACCAGTCATTTGTTAAAAAGAAAAAAGAAGAAAACAGAAAACAACGTGGGGAAGATTAAATGGGAAATCATACAAGAAAATGAACAATGGCTTGCTGTCAACAAACCGGCAGGTCTGTTATCTGTACCCGACAGGGAACAATCGGAGCCCTCATTGAAAGATTTATTGCAGGAGCGTTATGGTAAAATATGGACCGTACACCGTCTCGATAAACCCACAAGCGGTATTCTTATTTATGCGCGAACGGAATCATCCCATCAATGGCTAAGCAAGCAATTTGAAGAACGAAAAGTAGATAAGATATACTACGGCCTGGTCAGTGGTACTCCTGTGCATCCAAGCGGCATGATCGATATGCCCATTATGGAACATCCGGGTAAACCTTCAACCTATATCACTCATGCCAAAGGCAAACCATCTCAAACATCTTATGAGGTAATTAGTTCTTTTGGTTCTTATTCCTGGTTAAAATTTCAACTGCATACCGGCCGCACCCATCAAATCAGGGTGCATTTACAATATCTGGGGAATCCACTTGCAGCAGATGAATTATACAGCAATAGCAACTCTTTGATGTTATCTTCCATCAAAAGAAAAAAGTTTAAACTTTCTCTTGCTGATGAAGAGGAAAAACCATTGTTAAGCCGGCTGGCGTTACATGCTGCCAGTTTGAGTTTCACTGATCAACGAGGAATAGTATATAATCTGGAAGTACCTCTTCCAAAAGACCTGACCGCAACCCTTAAACAACTGGAAAAATGGAGCAGAAAGAATTAAGACAAGTAAACTTCGAGTAATCCATCCGGTAATTCTACAAGTACCTGCTTTTTTGAATGATCAATTTTCTGAAGTGTAGATTCATTTAACGGAATGAGTACATCTTTCTCATTCATCACAATTCTACATAACAACTGAAACGGTTGTTCAATGATTTCTTCAATAGGAGCAAGTTCCTTGTCCTTATCTTTTAATAAATAACCGATTAGAGAAATAGGTGCAGACTTTGCCTTGAAACGATGAAAATCTTCTTGTCGCAACCATACCTTTTTGCCGTTAAACTTTTTAGCAGCTTCTCTGGTTTGTATGCCCTCCACCTGAATATAAATTTCATCGGCAGACTTTGCTTTGGCCGAAGTAAGAAAATAGGGCAACCATTTCCCTTTGGGTTCCTCCAGAAAGAAACACTGGAGATCTTTCAAACTTGTTTTTTTACCAAGATCGTGTTTTAGTACAAGTTCTCCATTAACGCCATGAACGCCCACAAAATGTCCTATGCTGAAATATTCTTCCATACAACAAAGATATAGTTGTGAAGTGCTAGTAAAAGGGTAAAAAAAATCCTCCGTTAAAAACGGAGGATTGATAATATGAATGTTCAGAGAATTATTCGCCTGTTGCAGGAGCTTCCGCTTGACCACCTTCAGCTTCTTCCTCACGTGGAGCTAACGGACGACGCTGGTAATTACCACCGCTTCTTTGCTTGAATCTTGCTCTGCGCGCTTCTTCTCTCTTCTTGGCTTCGGCTTCTTCGTGTTCTTTATGCCAAGCCTGGAATTTATCCATCGCAGCCGCCTGATCAAAGAGACCAAGACTTACACCACGTAGAAGATGCTTCAGATACAACACACCCTTTCCTGAGAGAATTTTTCTAACTGTGTCTGTAGGTTGAGCTCCTTTGTGCAACCATTCCAATGCTTTCTGGCGATCAATCTGTACAACAGCTGGGTCAGCAACAGGATTGAATGTTCCGATTTTCTGGATGAATTTACCATCTCTGGGGGCTCTTGCATCAGCCACAACGATGAAATAAAAAGGTCTTTTTTTCGACCCGTGTCTTTGCAGACGGATTTTAACTGGCATCGTAAATTAAGATTTAAATGCGTGAAACAATAAGGTTATCAATAAGGGATGCAAAAATAGAGGCTTTGTCTGAATTTTCCAAGCCAATCTAAAATTATCAGCGTTTCCCCATACCGGGCATCATACGACCACCCATCGGCATCTTGTTCATCATGCCCATCATCTGCTTCATTTGTTCAAATTGCTTCATAAACGCATTCACCTCCGAGATATCCTTTCCGCTGCCTTTAGCAATGCGCGTGCGACGGCTAGGATTAATGAGGTCAGGATTAGCCCGCTCTTGTGGCGTCATCGAATTAATAATGGCTTCTACCCCTTTAAAAGCATCATCGCTGATTTCTATATCCTTCATCGCCTTGCCCATACCCGGTATCATACCCAACAAATCCTTCAAATTACCCATCTTTTTGATTTGCTCTAATTGCTGACGAAAATCTTCAAAGTCAAACTGATTTTTTCTGATTTTCTTTTCCAGCTTGCGAGCCTGCTCTTCATCAAACTGTGCCTGTGCTTTTTCAACCAGTGAAGTGATATCACCCATCCCCAATATCCGCTGCGCCATCCTATCAGGATAAAACACATCCAGCGCCTCCATCTTCTCCCCATTGCTTACAAACTTAATCGGTTTGTTTACTGTGTATTTAATTGAAAGTGCGGCACCCCCTCTGGTATCACCATCCAACTTTGTTAATACCACTCCTGAAAAGTCAAGCCGGTCATTGAATGCCTTCGCTGTATTCACTGCATCCTGACCTGTCATGCTGTCGACCACAAACAAAATTTCCTGTGGCTGCACAGCTGCACGAATAGCTGCCACCTCATTCATCAACACTTCATCTATTGCAAGTCGCCCCGCAGTATCAATGATGACCACATTTTTATTCTTGGCTTTTGCTTCTTTTACTGCATTGACAGCAATCGCAACCGCGTCTTTGTTTTCACGTTCAGAATAAATATCAACACCAACTTGTCCGGCAAGCACTGTCAACTGGTCAATCGCAGCAGGTCGATAAATATCTGCAGCTACCAGCAAGGGTGATTTCCCTTTTTTATTTTTAAGGTAAGATGCAAGCTTTCCACTGAAAGTCGTTTTACCACTACCCTGCAATCCTGCGATCAGAATCACAGCCGGATTCCCTTTTATATCGAGATCCGACTCCGTTCCTCCCATCAATTCAGTCAGTTCATCCTGCACGATTTTCACCATTTGTTGGCCGGGGTTAACCGCAAGCAACACTTTAGAACCAACGGCTTTGTCTTTAACCGTGTCCGTAAATTCCTTTGCAATTTTAAAATTGACATCGGCGTCTATCAATGCACGACGAATATCCTTGACAGTCGCTGCAATATTCAGCTCGGTAATCCGTCCTTCTCCTTTGATATTTTTAAAAGCGCGCTCCAGCCGCTCACTCAGATTCTGAAACATATTGATTGATTTTGAGAAATGCAAAGTTAAAGCCCTTTACAGGAAAGCAAAAGGCTTTATCATTGATTTGATGAAGATAAACTTAACGAGCCGCAATCACACTGATTTCCACATTGGCATTTTTCGGCAACCCTTTTACTGCAACTGTTTCTCTTGCCGGATAATCTCCTTGAAAATAACTGCCATATATCTCATTTACTTGCGCAAACAGCTGCATATCACTCAAAAAGATCGTTGTTTTCACAATATGACTGAAATCGCATCCGGCAGCATTTAATACTGCCTGCACATTTTTCATCACCTGGTGGGTTTCCGTTGCGAGATCAGCATGATTCATGATTCCAGAAACTGGATCAAGCGCTACTTGTCCGGATACAAAAACCAGATTGCCAGCCTGCACAGCCTGGCTGTAAGGCCCTATTGGTGCCGGAGCGCCTTGCGTATGTATAATTGTTCTTTCCATTTTACAAACTTAATTTTTAAAAGGGTTCGACCTGTAATTTTGTTCTATGTCGCTTTTGCTACTTATAGACAGTTCAGGAGAAAGTGGTTCTGTTGCATTATCTGAATATAACCGCATCATCGCCTTCAAATCCTGTAACGACCAAAAAGAACAGGCCGGTTTTCTGCAACCCGCCATCAAAGAAATACTGGCGGAAAAAGGAATATCCGTTCCTGAGCTTTCCGCAGTGGCTGTTACTATCGGTCCTGGTTCCTATACTGGCTTGC
>JBIIPV010000037.1:0-6960 GCA_044342435.1 Lacibacter sp.
TTTGAAATCACGTACACGAGGAAGAGATGCAGTGATCAAACGATCAAGAAATTCATACATGTTCACACCGCGTAGAGTCACACGTGCACCGATTGGCATTCCCTTTCTCAATTTAAAATTTGAGATATCTTTTTTAGACATAGTAGGAACAGCCTTCTGACCGGTGATCTGTGAAAGTTCATCTACGGCGATATCAATTAATTTCTTATCATTCACTGCACCGTTCACACCGCGGTTAATACAAATCTTTTCCAGTTTTGGCACCTGCATAATGCTTTTGTAACCAAAACGTTTCATCAATGAAGGAATCACTTCATTTTTGTATTTGTCAACCAGCCTGGGTTTATAATTTGTAGCACTCATATACTTGGCTTTGTAATTCTGTTTTCAATAAATTATTTAATCGCTTGTCCGCTTTTCTGTGAAATACGAACCAGTTTACTTTCCTCACGTTTTCTTTGTACACGAGTTCCTTGTTTGCCGTCCCACAACATCACATTTGAAATGTGTATTGGCGCTTCTTTTTTCACAATACCACCTTTGGTATTTTGAGCAGAAGGTTTTGTGTGACGTGAAACAATGTTTACACCTTCAACGAGCACGCGGCTGTCTTCAGGGAAAACTTCCAGCACTTTACGTGGCTTTTGCACATCCTTGTCATCTCCGGCAATTACCACAACTGAATCACCTTTCTTGATGCTGAATTTGGCTTTGAATCTGTTAGTCATTTTTTTTTCTTTATGTCATGAACCGTATTGCAACGGCTAACTATTAATTAAATCTTACAATACTTCCGGAGCAAGTGAAATAATTTTCATATACCCCTTATCACGCAACTCCCTGGCTACTGGCCCGAAAATACGAGTACCTCTTGGCTCATCTGAAGCGTTTAAGATAACAACTGCATTGTCGTCGAAACGAATGTAAGACCCATCCTTGCGGCGCAGTTTGTTTTTGGTACGTACGATTACTGCTTTCGCAACTGTACCTTTCTTAATACCTCCTCCGGGAAGGGCATCTTTAACAGTCACAACAATCTTATCGCCAATTTTGGCATAATCCTGTCCGCTGTTACCAAGTACTTTAATACAGAGCACTTCTTTTGCACCACTGTTATCGGCTACTTTTAACCTGCTTTCTTGCTGAATCATTGCTTAGTTATTTTATCGTTGATGAAAATGTGACCAGTCATTACTGATCAGCGTACTCCATCCTTATTTCGCTTTATCTACAATTTCTACCAGGCACCAGCGCTTTGTTTTGCTGAGCGGACGACTTTCCATGATTTTCACGGTATCACCAACTCCGCATTCATTTTTTTCATCGTGAGCGTGGAACTTTGTGGTCTTTTTTACGAATTTTCCATAGATCGGATGTTTTACCTTCCGCTCTACAGCTACAGTAATGGTCTTATCCATTTTGCTGCTGGTAACCAGACCAGTTTTCGTTTTACGCAAATTTCTTACTTCCATATTGTTTCTATTTTCGTGTGACCTGCCTGAGGCAATGGTCATCAGATTTCAATTTGTTTTTTACGGAGCTCGGTTCTAAGACGAGCAATGTCTTTTCTCAAAGCACGAATGCTCATTGGATTCTCGAGAGGAGAGATTGCATGAGCAAACTCAAGCTTTTTTAGACGCTGCTGGTCTTCACTGATTCTCGCATTGAGTTCAACTTCAGACAGGTCTTTGATACTTTTTAAAAAATCAGTTCTTGTAGCCATTTCTATAAATTTTTACTATTAAGCCACCAGGTCGCGGCGTACAATAAATTTTGTTTTGATCGGTAATTTCTGCGCTGCAAGCTCCATAGCGTGGCGTGCTGTTTCAATTGCAACACCATCAGCTTCAAAAATAATACGACCGGGTTCAACGATAGCAGCCCAACCTTCAGGGTTACCTTTACCTTTACCCATACGTACCTCTGCAGGTTTGCGAGTAACAATCTTATCAGGGAAAACGCGGATCCAAACATTTCCTTCACGTTTCATCGCACGAGTCATTGCCTGACGCGCACTTTCAATCTGGCGGTTTGTTAACCAAACAGGCTCAAGTGCTTTCAAAGCAAAAGATCCGAATGAAATTCCCGTGCCTCTTTTTGCGACCGCACGAACTCTGCCTTTCTGCGACTTCCTGTGTTTCGTTCTTTTTGGCTGTAACATCTTATCTTAAATTACTTGTTGCTTAATTATGATTAATCATTGAATTATCCGCGTCTTCCACCTCCATCACGGCGAGGAGCGCGACGATCACGATCACCACCTCTGTCATCACGACGATCTTTCCTATCAGTCACTTCACTTTTACCACCTGTGAAATTCGGATTCAGATCACGCTTGCTCAATACTTCTCCTTTACAAATCCATACTTTAATACCAATTTTACCATACACTGTTTGTGCAAACAGATTTGCATAATCAATATCCATACGGAATGTATGCAGAGGGGTTCTTCCTTGTTTGATTTCTTCTGAACGGGCAATTTCAGAACCACCTAAACGACCACTCACTTTTACTTTGATCCCTTCAGCTCCCATCCTTAATGCTGAAGCAATTGACATCTTAATAGCGCGCTTGAAATTAATACGATTCTCGATCTGACGTGCAATGGTATCAGCCACAATCGTTGCGTCAAGTTCAGGCCTGCGGATTTCGAGGATGTTGATCTGCACATCTTCATTGCTGGTCAACTTTTTCAACTCTTCTTTGATACGATCAACTTCTCCTCCTCCTTTACCAATGATGATACCGGGTTTGGAAGTATGGATTGTAACGATGAGCTTATTCAAAGTACGCTCGATGACGATTTTAGCAATACCGCCCTTATTGATACGAGCGTTCAGATAATTTCTGATTGTATTGTCTTCAATCAGCTTCTTTGCATATTCTTTCTTATTGCCGTACCAGTTACTATCCCATCCGCGGATGATACCGAGACGATTACCAATAGGATTTGCTTTTTGACCCATAGAAAGGTTTATATTATTTTATCAATTATTTAGTAGAATCAACAATGATTGTAACATGATTGCTGCGCTTTCTGACACGGTAAGCTCTACCCTGAGGTGCAGGACGAAGTCTTTTGATGCTACGTGCTCCATCTACAAAAATCGTTTTCACAATGAGAGATGCATCCGCTGCACTTTGACCACTGTTTTTCTGCTCCCAGTTGTTAATGGCACTTTTCAAAAGTTTAGCCAGTGGCAGTGCAGAATGCTGGGGATGAAATTCCAGTAATGCAAGTGCCTTTTCCACATCAATACCGCGTATCTCGTCGGCTAGAAGACGCATTCTTCTAGGTGAAGTGGGATAATTTCTCAGTTTTGCTACAGCTTCCATGTTTTACTTATTTATCTTTTCAGTTTGTAACTTATTTGTTACATCTGAATTCTTTATCCAATTTTCTTGCTTGAGTGACCCTTAAAGTTTCTTGTTGGTGCAAATTCACCCAATTTGTGGCCAACCATAAATTCAGTTACATAAACAGGGATGAATTTATTTCCATTGTGCACCGCAAATGTGTGTCCAACAAAATCAGGTGAAATTGTAGAACGACGACTCCATGTTTTAATCACTCCTTTTTTTGCTTTTCCTTCATTGATGTTCAACACCTTCTTTTCAAGATGTGTTGCGATGTAAGGACCTTTTTTAATCGAACGAGCCATGAGTTATTATCGGTTTGAAAAGTTTTAAATCTGATTTTATTTAGCCAGCTTGCTTCCGTCGCGACGCTGAATAATAAGTTTGTTGGACCCTTTAGTTCTTGAACGAGTCTTCTCTCCTTTCGCGTATTTACCAGTACGGCTTCTAGGATGGCCTCCACTTGCACGTCCTTCACCACCACCCATCGGGTGATCAACAGGGTTCATTGCCACACCACGGTTACGAGGACGAATTCCTTTCCAACGATTCACACCTGCCTTACCGGCTTGCTCCAGGTTATGATCACTGTTTGATACAACACCAACAGTAGCATAACAATTGATCAGGATCTTACGCAGCTCACCACTTGGCATTTTCAACACTGCATATCTCTCTTCTTTGTTGGTTAACTGTGCACTTGTACCTGCACTGCGTACCATTTTACCTCCCTGACCAGGTTGCAATTCGATGTTGTGCACCATGGTACCAAGAGGCATATTTTTCATTTGTAATGAATTGCCCAGTTCAGGTGCTACTGCATCACCTGCTATAACCTTTGTTCCAACAGTTAATCCCTGAGGAGCAAGAATGTAACGCTTCTCTCCATCAACATAATTTAATAGAGCGATGAAAGCAGTACGGTTTGGATCGTACTCGATTGATGCAACAGTTGCAGGAATTTCCTTTTTATTGCGTTTGAAATCAATCTTACGATATTGTTTTTTATTCCCGCCTCCCATATAACGCATAGAACGACGTCCCTGCGCATTACGACCACCGGTTGAAGTTGTTTTTTCAAGTAAAGACTTTTCCGGCTGATCAGTTGTGATCTCTGCGTACGCATTTCCGATTCTCCATCTGGTACCTGCGGTGACCGGTTTGTATTTTTTAAGTGCCATTTTAAATATTTTTAATTGTCAATGCTTTGCGGCGTATGACCCGCCATTCATTATGTTATTATACTGTTCCGTAGAAATCTATGGTTTCGCCTTCTGCTACAGTTACATAGGCTTTTTTATAAGCAGGTTTGCTTCCCTGTACATAACCGGATTTAGTCATCCTGTTTTTACTTTTGCGGGGAGCCACCATTGTATGAACATCTTCTACTTTCACGTTGTAGAACTGCTCAACTGCAGATTTAATTTCAAGCTTATTGGCCTTACGTCCCACACGAAAAGCATACGTATTTTTCTTTTCAGAGAGGCGATTGCTTTTCTCGGAAACGATTGGTTTTATTAATATCTCATGTTGTCTCATAAAGACTTTTTTTCAAATTTTAATTATGCAACTGCTTCTTCTTCCTTAAATAATTTAGCTGCGCTTTCTGTCAACACCAGAACTTCATTGTTAACGAGATCGTAAGTATTTACATCTGAAACAACAGTTCCTGTTACTTTGGGCAGATTGCGATAGCTGAGGTATAAGTTGTCGTTATATTCAGGAAGCACAAACAAAGATTTTTTTCCACCAACATTCAGGCTGGAGAGTACACTCTGGAATTCCTTTGTTTTGGGAGTATCCAGTGCAAAATCTTCAACTACTACAATTGCATTCGACTTTGCTTTGAAAGCCAGTGCACTCATCTTAGCGAGATCTTTTACTTTTCTGTTCAACTTAATGTCGTAACGATGCGGCTTAGGTCCAAAAATAGTACCACCACCTTTATACAAAGGGTTACGGATATTTCCTTTACGGGAACCACCTGTACCTTTCTGACGGTGCAGCTTGCGGCTAGCCCCTTTTACTTCCGCACGGGTTTTAACCTTGTGCGTACCCTGACGTTGTGCTGCCAGGAATTGTTTTACAGCGAGGTAGATCACGTGCTGATTGGGTTCGATACCGAAAATTTCTTCCGGCAGATCCACTTTGCGTCCTGTTGCCTGCCCCGCCTTATTTAAAACTTCTACTTGCATGACTATAATGATTTGAATTACTTCTGAATATAAACAATAGAACCATTGTGACCTGGAACTGATCCACCGATCAGGATATAGTTCTTTTCAGGGAAAATTTTTACCACTTTCAATCCTTTCACTTTCACTCTATCGGCACCCATGCGACCCGCCATACGCATCCCTTTCATAACACGTGATGCATCTGAAGAGTTACCGAGCGAACCTGGTGCACGCTGACGATCGTGCTGACCGTGCGTAGCATCACCTACCCCGCTGAAACCATGGCGCTTAACAACACCCTGGAAACCTTTACCTTTTGTGGTACCCACTACTTCAACTTTATCTCCTTCAGAGAAAATTTCTGCAGTGATGGTTTCACCAATATTTTTTTCAATGGAATAATCGCGGAATTCGCGAACGTGACGTTTGGGGGATGTACTCGCTTTTGCGAAGTGATTTTTTTCGGCGGCTGTAGTATTTTTCTCTTTCTTCTCGCCGTATGCCAACTGAAGGGCACTGTAACCGTCTGTTTCCTGTGTTTTAACCTGTGTAACTACACAAGGACCAGCTTCGATGATCGTGCAGCTTTGCTGCTTGCCATCTGGAGTGAAGATGCTGGTCATCCCAATTTTTTTGCCAATAATACCTTTCATGTCTTTTCGGTTTTGTGCCCGAAGGTTTAAGAGACATGATGCCTGGCTGCATCATTCAATCTCCGTTTACCACCAACCTTTTCTTTTTTCCGTTCCTGACGGGCCATCTTGGCTTCAGAAGTACCGGTGGTAAACTAACCTCGAAGGGCTAGTTTATATGTCGCTCCGAAATTACTTTCGGACTTATTTTTAAAATTCAGCGCTCTTTTTTCCTTTTTAAATGGGGATTGAGAGATGAATATGTTAAAAGAACTTTTTTTGACTGAGGGTTATTCAACCCCTTCGTCATGCTTTGATTTCCACATCCACACCGCTGGGAAGATCCAACTTACTCAGCGCATCCACAGTACGGCTGCTGCTGGTATAAATATCCAACAAGCGCTTGTGTGTGCAAAGCTGAAACTGCTCACGACTCTTCTTATTTACGTGCGGCGAACGAAGAACGGTAAAAATTCTTTTGCGGGTAGGCAAAGGAATAGGTCCAGTTACTACAGCTCCGGTTGAACGGACTGTTTTCACGATTTTCTCCGCTGATTTATCGACCAAATTGTGGTCGTAAGATTGTAATTTTATACGTATACGCTGCGCCATAAATACTATCCCAGGTTTGAATTGGGAGCGCAAAGGTATGGGTTGTAATATTACAATCCAAAAAAGATGAAGAATTTTTCAGTTAGCAGATATCGATTATCAGTTAGCGGTTTCCTGACTCTCGGTCTTTTAAATTGTTTAAGGGTTTAGTAAATATCTGCGATTACCTCTTTTACTCTTT
>JBIIPV010000038.1:0-6951 GCA_044342435.1 Lacibacter sp.
ATTTATAAAGTATTGTCAATCCGAAAAGAATGAGTGCAGCGAAAAAGAAAGAAAATGTTTTTGAACAGGAAGGAGGTGTACAGGGGCAGTATAAAAACTGGTTCCTCGACTATGCTTCCTATGTTATACTTGAACGTGCCGTACCTGCTATAGAAGATGGTTTAAAGCCCGTACAGAGAAGAATTCTTCATGCCATGAAAGAGATGGATGATGGAAGATTTAATAAAGTGGCTAACATCATCGGACAAGCCATGCAGTATCATCCTCATGGTGATGCTAGTATTGGTGATGCGCTTGTGAATCTGGGGCAGAAAGATCTCCTGATAGAAACACAGGGTAACTGGGGAGATGTGCGTACAGGCGATGATGCGGCTGCTCCTCGTTACATCGAAGCACGATTGTCTAAGTTTGCGCTAGAAGTCGCTTTTAACCACAAAACAACCGAATGGCAACTGAGTTACGACGGACGTAAAAACGAGCCCGTTGTATTGCCCATGAAATTCCCTTTGTTGCTTGCGCAAGGTGCTGATGGGATTGCTGTTGGACTATCTACCAAAATTCTTCCGCATAATTTCTGCGAATTACTGGATGCATCCATCAAATACCTGAGAGGAAAAAGATTTGAGTTATTCCCCGATTTTCAGACAGGAGGAATGATTGATGTTGCCAATTACAATGAAGGAAAGAAAGGAGGGAAGGTGCGTGTGAGAGCGCGCATTGAAGAATCTGATAAGAAGACCCTGCTTATCAAGGATGTTCCCTATGGTGTAACAACCACTCAACTGATGGAAAGCATCGTGAAGGCAAATGACCAGGGGAAAATCAAAATTAAAAAAGTAACAGACAACACTGCAGCAGAAGTTGAAGTTCAAATTGATCTGGCAGCTGGAATTTCTCCGGATATCACCATTGATGCATTGTATGCATTTACTGATTGCGAAGTGTCAATTTCACCCAATGCATGCATCATTATTGACAACAAGCCTCATTTTGTTGGTGTACATGAATTACTGAAATATTCTGCAGATCAGACACGTGAGTTGCTGAAGCGTGAACTTGAAATTAAATTGGCTGAGCTGCAGGAAAAATGGCATTATACATCACTTGAGAAAATATTCTTTGAAGAGAAGATATATAAAGAGCTGGAGAAAAAACATGAAACGTGGGACAAAGTAATTGAGTCTATTGATAAAGCATTTGTTCCGTTTAAAAAACAACTCCGCAGAGATATCTCCAGAGAAGATATACTCAAACTCACTGAAAAACCGGTGCGTCGTATTTACAAACTGGATATCGATGAGTTGAATGACCAGATCAAAGGATTGGAATCGGATATGAAACAAGTGATTCACGATCTGGATCACATCGTTGACTTTGCAGTAGCATATTATGAAAATCTCATCAAAAAATACGGAAAAGGCAGAGAGCGCAAAACGGAAATTCGTCCCTTCGAAACCATTCAGGTAAAACAGGTGGCTATTGCAAATACCAAGTTGTATGTGAATAGAGAAGATGGTTTTATTGGAACATCCATCAAGAAAGATGAATATCTGTTTGATTGCTCTGATTTCGATGACATAATTGTATTTACGAAAAGAGGTCTGATGAAGGTGGTGAAAGTGGCTGATAAAACTTATATCGGCAAGGACATTATCCACGCGGCAGTCTTTATGAAGAATGATGAACGCACCACGTACAACATGATATATGTTGACGGAAAGACCGGTGTGAGTTACGCAAAGCGTTTTAATGTAACAGGCGTAACGAGGGAGAAAGAATATGATTTAACAAAAGGTGATGATAAAAGTAAGCTTCATTATTTCAGTGTAAATCCCAACGGAGAGGCCGAAGTGGTGAAAGCATTGCTGAGTCCTTCCTGTTCAGCGCGAATCAAGGAATTCGATTTCTTTTTTGAAGAGTTGGATATCAAAGGTCGAAGCAGTATGGGAAATCAGGTAACGAAGTATCCGATTAAATCGGTTAAATTCAAAGAGAAAGGAAAGGCTACATTGAGCGGAAAGAAAATGTGGTTTGATGATAAATTCGGAAGGATCAATACGGAAGAGAAGGGACAATATCTCGGACAATTCGAAGCAGAAGATCGTTTGCTTGTTATTTACCGCGATGGCAACTATGAAATCACGGATCAGGAATTGACTCAGCGTTTTGATCCGGAGAACGTATTACTGATTCAATTGTTTAATCCAGAACAAATCATCACGGCTGTATATCTTGATAATGACAAGTACCAGTTTAATGTAAAGCGTTTCAAGATTGAAACCAGTTCCTTGAAAAATAAATTTTTCTTCATCAAAGAAGGGGAAGGTAATTATGTAGAAGCAGTCACCACCGATGAAGAACCGGTGCTTTCCATGAAAAGCGGAAAGGGAACACAGGTAAGAAATGCTAAATTTAAACTCGCAAAAGTTGCTGAAGTGATGGGCTGGAAAGCGGTAGGCGCAAAACTGGCAGACTACAGTAAGAGTATTGAAATGGAATGGATCAAAGAAACAACAGGACCGCAGGCAGAGTTATTTGAATAGCATCACCATGGATTTATGTCTGAATAATATCTAAATGACAATTGACGCAATCATAAAAGCCTGGAAGAAAAAAGATTACCAGCCCGTTTACTGGCTGGAAGGAGAGGAGCCGTATTATATTGATCAGCTAATTGATTTTGCTGAAAACAACATCATCCCTGAAGACCAAGCAGCATTTAATAAAATGGTTTTTTATGGTCGCGATGCGGGTTGGTCGAATGTGGTCAATGCCTGTATGCGTTATCCGATGTTCGGAGAAAAGCAATTGGTGCTTCTAAAGGAAGCCCAGCATATGAAAGATATTGATAAGCTGGAAAGTTATATACACAAACCCATGCCCTCCACGATTTTCATTGTTGCTTACAAGGAAAAAAAGGTAGATGGGAGAAGCAAGCTCGGAAAATACATCAAAGATCATACGGTCTATTATTCGGGCACCAAAATCAAGGATTATGAATTGTCCGGGTGGGTTCAGGGATACCTGGAAAAGAAAGGGTTGCAGCCAACACCGAAAGCCATCCTGTTACTGGCAGATCATATCGGGAATGACCTGAGCAGACTAACAAATGAAATCGATAAACTTTGTATCAATCTGGGAACTCGAACTGATCTGAATGAAGATGATGTTGAAACTTATGTAGGTATCAGTAAAGAATACAATGTGTTTGAATTGCAAAATGCCATCGGGAAAAAACAACTCGATAAAGCAATGCGTATTGTGCAATACTTTGAACATAATCCAAAAGCTGCACCTATCCAGCAAATTCTTCCTGCTCTTTATGCCTTTTTCTCCAAAGTGTATATGTTATTCGGGATGAACGCCGATGACAAAACAATTGCTGCGGCAACCGGAATTCATTTTTTCGTTCTTAAAGAATATAAGTATACTGCGAGCATTTACGGATATAGAGGCGTTGAATCAGCTCTTCTGCTGCTTCATCAATACAATTTGAAAAGTGTGGGAATCAATAGTACATCCACTTCAGATGCGTCACTGTTGAAAGAAGTGTTGTTTAAAATAATGATCTGATCTTATCGGTCAAACTGGTTATTCCATCCTTCATCTTTAAGTTTCATAATTTTCTGCTGCACTTCCGTATTCATTTTATCCCTGTATTCTTCCATTTTTTTTGCAACTGTTTCATTGGAAGTTGAAAGTATTTGTGCGGCAAGAAGTCCTGCATTTTTAGATGCATTCAATGCCACAGTAGCAACAGGGATACCATTTGGCATTTGAAGGATCGACAGAATACTGTCCCATCCGTCAATGGAATTACTTGATTTTACCGGTACACCAATCACCGGAAGAGTGGTCATACTTGCAACCATTCCGGGTAAATGTGCTGCTCCACCTGCACCGGCAATGATTACCCTCAGACCTCTTTCCCTTGCAGTTTTTGCATAAGTCACCATTCTGTCTGGTGTGCGATGCGCTGAAACAACTGTCAGCTCAAACGGAATATCAAATGCTTTGAGTATATCTGCGGCAGCCTGCATGGTAGCCAGATCGCTGTCGCTGCCCATGATGATGCCAACCTGGGGTGAGTTCATCTTTTCAGTTTTAATCAAAACTACAACTACTATTTTGAAAAATGATCAAATGCAATTTCATTGAAGCTGTCCTGCTAAAAGTTTCATTTCTGCTTCGGCCATTTTTGCGGTGAATAACGCATTGAAATAACGCGTCTGACTATTAATGAGATCCAGTTGTATCTGGCGGAGTTCAAGTGAAGTGATGGCCAGTTTTTTAAATCTTTCAGTAGCTATCTGATTGTTCTCCTGTATCAGTTCAAGGGTTTGTTTTTCCAGCTTTGCAAGCTGAAGGGCATTCTGGTAGGTTGCATAACTATTCAGCAAATCACGGTGAAGCTGATTTTGTAATCTTTCAATGGTGATCTGCTGACTTTGAATAGCCACATCTGCTACTTGTTGTTGTCGCACGATGTTGCCTCCGTTGAATAACGGTATGGCGATACCGATATTCGCATTGGGGCCGCTGTTTCGACTAAACAACGTAAAGCCCGCATCATTTTTATTTTGGCTGAAATTAAAGTTGCCGTTCAATGTAATTGTCGGAAGACGCTGAGAAAGGATCTCCCTTTTATTTTGAAACAAAATACTTAACTGACTTTGCGCAAGCAGCAAATCAAAATTCCCATCAAGGGCTTTCTCTTTAATGGATGAAAAAGTTAAGGATGAATCTGGAGCAACAGATCCCTTTATAGTAAATTCTTTAGAAGGGTCTCTCCCTATCAAATGATTCAGGTTGGTATGTGCCTGTTTAATATTGTTTTCCAGATTAAACAGATTTACCTGTTGCAGATTCAAATCTGTCTGTGCCTGTAAAACATCTGTTTTTGCTCCTGTTCCAATCCTGAAACGGTCTTCTGCAATTTTTTTTCTTTCTTCAAAAAAAGAAATTGACTGCTGCAAAGCTGAACGTTGTTGTTCTAGCTGAAGAATTAAATGAAAATTTCCAATAATGTCAAAAACAGTCGTGTTGATTTGTCTTCTGAAATTCAATTCTCCGTTTCGTTCAAGTTCTTCCAGTCTTTTCTTGGTGGCAAACATGCGCATCCCGTCAAAAATTCTCCAGTTAACGGTGAGCCCTGCATTTGTATTTCTTAAGATAGCGCCATCTCTTTCAATAAGTGTGCCGTTTGCAAGTTTTTGTTCCAAAGAATTGGATGCAATGCCTTTGACCGCATTGACACTGATGGTAGGCCAAAGACCGGCGGTTCCCCAGTTATTTAAAATTACATTGCTCTTTTGATCATTTTTAACTACTTGCACCTGAAAATTATTTTCAATTCCTGTACGAATAGCTTCTTCCAGTGTAAGCGGTAATGTTTGTGCAAAGCTATAAGATGAAGAAAGCACGATTGCAATTAAAAGAAAAACAACAGATCGTTTATTTAAATACATCACATAATACTTTTTATGTTTTTTCAGCTTTCAATCTTTTCTTCCGCCATCTCCATTTCTTTCTCTCTGTTGATGATTTTTCTGGAAGAGAGCAATGAGTAAATTGCAGGAATGACCAACAATGTTAAAATCAGAGAAAACAAAATGCCTCCTACAATCACAATCCCCAATGGAATTCGGCTGGTAGATGCAGCTCCGAGTGATAAGGCAAGCGGCAAGGCACCCAGGCTCATTGCTAAACTTGTCATTAAAATAGGGCGCAATCGTGATGTGGCAGCTTCTATCACTGCTGAAAAACGATCCATGCCTGCCTGCTTTTTCTGATTTGCAAATTCAACAATTAAAATTCCGTTTTTCGTCACAAGACCGATCAGCATAATCATACCTATCTGAGAAAATATATTGATCGTTTGTCCGAATATCCAAAGCGACAACAACGCGCCTGCCATTGCAAGCGGCACAGTGATCATGATGATGAGTGGATCAATGAAACTTTCAAACTGAGCAGCAAGAACTAGAAAAATTAATACCAAAGCCAAGCCGAATGCAAAAGAGGTATTGCCTGAGCTTTCCTGGAAATCTCTAGAAGCGCCCGATAGTGCCGTACTAAATGATTCATCGAGAATCTTTTTTGAAATCGCTTCCATTTCTTTGATGCCATCCCCAATGGTTTTCCCGGGTGCTAGTCCGGCACTGATTGTAGCTGACTTATATCGGTTGAAATGATAGAGTGTAGGAGGGGTCGTTTCTTCTGTGATGCTGACAAATTCATCAAGCGGATATAGTTGTCCGGTAGATGAACGTACATACAGATTCTTCAGGTCTTTCGGGTCATCGCGATTACTACGCGATACTTGTCCCATCACCTGATACTGTTTGCCTTCCTTAATAAAATAGCCGAAGCGTCTGTTGGTCAAAGCCAGTTGAAGTGTTTCCGAAATATCAGCAGTGCTGACACCTAATGTACTTGCTCTTAAGCGTTTGATACTGATGCGCAGTTCAGGTTTATTGAATTTGAGATCAGCATCTACTCCGGCAAATACATTGCTTTTTCCTGCTGCTTCCATGATTTTTGGCAAAGCAGCTTTTATTTTTTCAAAATCATTGTTCTGCAAAACAAACTGAACAGGCAATCCGCCTCTTCGGTTAACCGAGATCGTTTGTTCTTGTATGGCAAATGCTTTTACATCATTGTACCTGGGCAGGTTTTTGCTCATCATATTTACAATATCCTGCTGCGAACGGTTTCTGTCATTGGGATCTGTGAGTAGTGTGCGCACAAATCCGGTATTCACTGCACCACTGCCAATAAAGCCGGGAGCCGTCACTGATATGATTGTCTGGTTTTCAGGCACACTGTCTGTAATCAGTTTCGTGAGTTTATCAATGGATGCATCCATCGCATCAAAGCTGGTTCCTTCCGGACCGGTAACTTGTAAGCGAAACTGACTGCGATCTTCGAGAGGAGCCAGTTCACTCTGAA
>JBIIPV010000039.1:0-6946 GCA_044342435.1 Lacibacter sp.
CTGTTGATAAAGCCGGCAAGTGCGTCGCGGAGAAGGATGTGGTCGTCAATGAGGGCGACCGAAATCGGAAGATTTGTTGTGTTAGGCATAAGTATGATTTAAAGGAAAAATAAAAGATAATTTAGTTCCATTGCCGGGAGAAGAGAAAATTTCCATTGTGCCGTTGAGCAGTGATGTTCTTTTTTTCATATTGGCAAGACCGGATTTTCCGGAGGAGGAAGGTTGGGTCATCCGACCGTTGTAAAACCCTTTGCCGTCATCAATAACCTCCAATGCGATTTGTCCGGGCGTGAAATGAAAATCAATAAATACCTGCTGCGGCTCGGCATATTTGATGATATTCTGAAGAGCCTCCTGTACTATCCGAAAAATGATCAATTCATTGTCAGTGGAAATAAATTTTGAATCGCCTGTAATACGCAACTCAATTTTCCAGGGCACCAGTCTGGCGATGCGTTGTATTTCCTGCTCAAGGGCATAGAGCAAGCCGTTGTCTTCGATTACAGACGAAGTCAGACTGCGAGAAAGTTGCTTGAGATCCGCAATTGCTTCACCAATCAACTGCGATGCAGTATCCGACAAAACCAGCGCCTCTTCTTTCTTGATTGAAATACTACTAAGATGAAACTTCGCCAAAGTAAGCCTTTGTCCAACATGATCATGAATTTCCCTTGAAATATGACCAAAGGTTTGCTCCTGTATTTCTAATTGGGTAGTGAGCATGCTTTCTTGAAATTCACTTTTAATTTTAAGCACCTCCTTATCAAAAACAAAACGCTTCTGATGCGTAACCAAAATAATTGTAATAATCGTTGCGATCAATGCAACTATAAAAAAAGAAATAATAATAGCGACTATAAATCCTTGCTCAATGTGCATTTGTAAGATTTTAATAAAAAAAAACTCTTTGTGATCCAAATGCCATATATTATATTATATATAAATAAATAAGTCCATGATCTCTCTCCAAATTCGCCAAAAAGAAGAACTAAATCACAAGAAATCGTTGATATTGCATAAAATTTATAAGAAGCATTAAACCAGAAAACATCTTCATAATCTTGATTACAAATTTTCAATTTATTATGTAAAAGTAAAAATATAAGAATGAATATATTTATAAAAACAGAATAAAAACTCAGCATATTATTAAGCGCGAAATATTCTGAGAAATATTTAACTAAAATTAAATTCATTAAAAAAAGAAATGGTAAAATATAAATTGAAATTCTTTTTAATAAATCGGCTCTATTCAAAAAGAATATAAAATCAAAAGAGATAAACAGGAATGCACATGTATAACTAATCGTCAAATTTAAAATAGTAGATAATAAAGTAACCAAAGCAGCTACTGAAAAATATACTATATATGAAGCTTTTAAACTAGATTTATTTTTAGTTTTATATACTGAAATCAAACAATATATATAAGTTAAAAACACAAGCAAATGAGGGAAATGTCCTAATAAATAATATAAATATTTCATATTTTAAATTAAATCCAAATATCAGAATCAAATGACAAATATTTTCCTATAAAAAAACGGGAAAAACCCATTTTTCTGAAATTTGCCTGTTTATAAATTTGCACCAATAACGGCTTTTTTCCTGAATATATGGGAGTTTCTTGCTAATCTATGAAGAACACCCGACTCCCGCCCCGGCATCTGCCGGGGTTTTTTATTTCCAGTTTTAATCCCTTTAAAAAATAGTCATTATCCCTGCTTTACAATCATTCAAGCAGATGAATTTTGCATAAACCGGGAGATTATTTTTTCAACTTTAAACATGCAACAAATGAAAACACTTATTATGTACACATTTATGACAATCGCATGCCTTCACCAGGCATTCGCAGCAAACACAATGCCCCTGTTCAAACAGGCCATTGGTAATTTTTTACAAAAAGGTCCATCTCTAAGTATCAAACAAGAAGAACCCTGCTTCGCAAGTGTCACTATACCCCGAACCGGAACCAGTATGGACAATTGCGGAAACTTTCATTTCATTAATGCCTCAGGAACCTGCACAGGTTACGGCCAGAATTGTGACATTGCTTTTTTTGAAGCAAGACAATGCGCAAGAAATAAGGCAAATGAGGAATACAATGTACAACTCAATAGAATCAAACAAATACAATGTAAGGTCACCAGTATCTCGGCCGAGTAAACCACAAACCAATCTCCCGGTTTGCTTTTCATTCCAATTGATTAAACACCCATACCATGCTTCACAAACAAACAATTTACACTTTGTATCCTCCTTTTTTCGGCATATTCATAATGGCCCTGTGTATTTTTAATTTCTATAATTTAAATGCACAAACATTCAGGACCGAATACAAAGTTTTACAAACAATACATGCAGAATCAAACCTCCATATTGAATACGAAGGCATTGCAACAGTCGGAACATCAATGTACCTCTACATTCAGAAAACAAAGCCGGATTTTCTTCAAGATGAAATAAGAATGTCCTCAGAAAACGGAAATTTGGTCATTTACAGACCTAATCCTGATTCCTTACCTAAAATCATTTACCGAGCTTTCGATTCTTCTATCATCAGATATAAAATCGGAAACAATACGGATGATATACAATTTTATATCCAGGAACAAATCGGAAACAGCATACGCATAAAACTAATCAACGAAATCAAGATCATCAATGGTTTTCATTGCCGAAAAGCTTTGTTTTATCATCCATCAAATCCGGATATTGCCGTGGCTGCAGCCTGGTATTGCCCGGAAATAAACATCAAGGCAGGCCCAGCAGATCTGAGCGGATTGCCCGGTTTAATCATCGAAGCTGAACATTTTCAAACGAGAGAAAAATTTTCACTGATTCGCTTCAGAGAGGTCTCTCGTCTGGAAAATATACATTACTGGCCTGAGCAATTCAACGGTATGCCGTTTTTGAAGTTGGCGAAACTTCATGCGGATAACAGGTAGTTTGCAAACACCCAATTTGAATATCTCCAATAATGAATTGCCTTCGTCGAGTCTTAATCATGACAATCCTTTCATATTGCATCTTCGGACTCCACTCGATTTCAGCACAAAGCCTAATAAAAACGGATATTCATATCTGTTGGTCGAGCGATGTGGGACTAAAAGAACCTGTTGTCATTCAGATATTCGCAGAAAGCCGGCTCGTTTATTATGAACAAATAGTAGATGAAGAGTGCTTAATGGTAAACATTGACAGAAACAGATATGATACGCTTATCATTTTTTTGAAAACTGAATCGCAAGCAGCTCGTGAAATGATTGCACCCGACTCCGGTTCCTCCTTTTCCATTTCGGCAAAACTGACTGCTGTCCCAAAAAACATGGAAGAGATCTTCATTAAGCCGACTGGTTATACCAAAAAAGGAGATACCACAAGCTATCTCGTAGATTTCTATGCGCAATCTAATCATCAGGTTCTGAAAGATATTCTCAACAATATTCCATATTTAACTCAGGAAGACGATGGGAGTATCACTTACAAAGGGAAAAAAATATCATCCATCAAGATACAGGGTGAAGAAATTTTTTCCGATCAATTACGTCTTCTGGCAAATCACATACCTATTCATATTCTCAAATCCATTGAATTAATAGAACATAATCCTTCTCATAGCTTGTTGAAAGGACTTCAAAATAGCAGTGATGTTGTCATGAATTTATCCGTTAAAGAAAAGTACAAGGGAAAATTATGGGGCACCCTGTCTTCTGGTTATGGGAATGACAAAAGATTCGAATTTTCACCGGTTATTTTTTCACTCAGGCAGAAAATGAAAATTGGACTGATCGGGAATTCATACTCAGGCGGCAATGCAGCAGATAAGGCAGAACAATTACAAATCAAAACACCCAACTTACTGTTACTGCAACAGATCACAGGTCAATCACCAGCCTTGCTGATACCGATTGCAAATACCGATCGCTATTTCAGCAGAAATAACCTGAGCGATCATCGCATTCAAATTACACACGCATTGAATGATGATTCAAAATTGACTGCAGAAGGCAGGTACATCAACAACAGAAGTTTTCAGCAAACCGACTATGCAATTGCAAGAATTTCTGATAGTTTGATCAAAAGGCAGGAGTGGGTTTCAGCAAAAAACTGGAAACCTGTTCATCTATCTTTCAAATTAAAATATATATGGGAAAACCAGAAGAATCATTTATCTCTCTCTTTAAATTGGCAAAAAGAACAAGATCAACCTGAAGAAAACAGCAGATTTACAGAACAGGCAACAAGCTTCTTTTATGTACACAATCTCAGGCAAGCTTACGAGACAAAATCAGCCGAAACCAACTGGATACAAAAAACCGGCAACTCAGAGGCAAGAAAATTATCAGCCAGGATCGAAAACACATTGTTCAATGGAAATTCAATGCATGTACTTCCACTTGACTTCGGTTTTCCTCTCAATGGGGCAGACAACAATAGCAGGTTGACACAACTTAGCAAAATCAACTTAACCAGTATTCAAGCCCAATATGAAAAATTTGCTGCTTCAAAATCAAATTGGATTCAACCAATTCAGTGGAATATAGACTGGAAACAATTGCAGATATGTACAAATCTAACTGCTTATGATACATCCTCCATGGAGCAACCAATTCCTCTCAGCAAATATTCCGGCACAGGCAATTTCGGTGCAGGTCGGATAAGTGCGGAAATAAAAACTATTAAAAAGAAAAAAAAGGGGGTTCAAAAATATTTCATTCAATTAGGTGCAGGATTTTTTTTACTGAATGAAAACAATTTTTTTACCAACATTGCCATCAGACCAATTTTTCAGATACACAGGGAAACAGAAAGGGCTATCCCTAAATATGGGATATTCAGTACCAGCCTGCAATTTTCGGAAGGAGAGTCTGACATATTAAAACTTAACCGAATACTTATACCAAATCAGGGATTGAACTATACCTCATATTCGAGACCGGTCCTTCAAAACAGAACCTTATTGGTAAGTTTTTCTTTCAGGGGAAGTGCCGGTAAACGGGTTTTACCACAAAGTGAGCTATCCACTTTCACCCAGTTTTACTCTCCGGTTTTCAAAACAATGGTGAGTGGCCCTCTAACGGAAACCTTTGTTCAAATGATTCCGAAACCAACAAGTGTGATCTCGTTGGCAAATCAATTGCAATGGCTTGCAGGAGATCAGTTACCGGTGATTAAAACATCTATTCGCCTTGGTTTTCAGGAGAATTTTTTCCTGACAGGAAACAAAATAATTAAATTTAAAAATGGATTCTTTCAGGCAGAAATTACTGCTGATTGGCAGACTTTACCCACTCTTCGACTAAGTATTTCCGGCAAACTCGATTATCGGTTCTTCCCAAATAATCAATTTAAAGAACAGATACCAGTTGCCAAAAATTTCATTTTCAGAAAAAACATCAAATTATCCTGGCAGGTAACAGAAAAAGCTTGTTTTGAATATTCAGGCATGGTCAATGCAAATAATTTCAGGAAATGGACATTGTCGAAAACTATTTTTAGCGAAGCTTCTTTCAAATGGAAGCTAAATAAAACCCTCAACTTATACTTTGATGTGTATAATTTATTCAACCTCTCCAACTTCAGCTTATCCGATCAAAATCTCAGCTATCTTCAAAGCCGCCTTTCGATCCCTCTGATGCCCCGGCATTTTCTAGCCGGCATTAAATGGATTTTCTGAGCATCATCTGCTCCCCTTGGGATTACCCACAAATTATTCACATAGGAGTACTACTTAGGAAGATTTCTATGTTTTTTCTCGTCATTTTACGATAAATGGAATTAGTATTTTTACGTATTTTATAAAGGGTTTTTCCTATTTTTACAAAGGCAAAATCCGCATGTAAATTATTTAATTAATTGATTTTCAATGTTTTAAATTATTAAAATGATTGAATTTTAAGCATGGTGGTATTGCGTAGGAAGGGGGATTTGTAAAAATTAGCAGTCTCAAATCCTCACATCAAAAAACTACAAATCATGCAAGGCGTAAGTACTAAACAAACCAAACCAGTTGCCCAAATCGGTCAGCACATCGGCTTTGATGCCGGCGAAGAAATGGTTAAACGTTTCTACGACCGACACCCAGACATCGCATATGCGAACATCGTAGGCCGTGAAATTCTTGAAAAAATACTGGCTCAGCCCAATTGCGAAGGCATTGCCATACTGCCCGGTTATAACGACCAGGGGGTTCGCCAGTCGGTTCTGGTAGCTGTAGATGAACACAATAAACCCATCCTCCAGTACAAGCTGGTTTCTGCCAGCGGCGAAATCCTGAATAAAGAAGGAATAGTTGCTGATCGAACAGTCTCTACAATTTGGGGCGAAAGTGGAAATGATATCTAATAATTAATTGTTTTTTCTTCATTATATTTGATTCAATTTTTTTACTTTGAATCTTTTAATAGAAGACATTCTAAGATTTTCCCATCTTATACCCATTTTACTTTTCATTTTTTCAAAAGATAAAGAAAAGGTAAAATGGGTATTTTTATTTTTTTCAGGATTCGTTTTTATCCATGCATTTATTTCAGCTATACTTGCAATTACAGTTGGAAAAAACGCCTCTCTTAACTTTAACTATATTTTTGTCCCAATTGAATTTTTAATTATATCCTATTTCTTTTTTAAGGTAATTGATTATGAACTACATAAAAAAATCTTAATAATTACCTCGAGTTCCTTTATTGTTATTTATACAATTGTATCCATTACAAACCCAACAATTCTATTTAATTCCTTTTTAAATGGAGTAGAGTCTATTCTAGTAATAAAATATAGCTTATTTTTCTTTTATGAAAAGCTAAGGTACCCGAAGAACTTATTCATCTACTCTCAACCATATTTTTGGGGTGTATCTGCTTTCTTCCTTTTTTTTACAACTTCTTTTTTTATTTTCTTATTTCGTCAAATGGCTTGGGACCAATCATTATTCGTCTAC
>JBIIPV010000040.1:0-6894 GCA_044342435.1 Lacibacter sp.
TATTTGCAAATTCTTAGGCGCAGAGAATTCATAAGACACAAAGACCGTTAGTCCAAAAGACCATAAGACCAGAAATCTATGTGATACTAAAATTCAATAATATATTAATGGACTCATTACTTTCTTATGGTCTTCCCGTCTCCCGGTCTCATGGACTTCCTGTCTTTCGGTCTCCTATTTAACTCTGCTATTACCTCTATATCTTCCTTCTCCGCGCCAAAGAATTCAATTGTCTGAATCAGGATTCGCAGGATGATGGTCTTGAACTGTGATCAAAATGATTCAAATGTTTTTCTGGACTTTCTGTCTTTCTTTCTCCCTGTCAATCATTTACACGCAAAGGCGCAAAGATTTAAAGGCGCAAAGAATTTCGAGAACCAACAATCCGCCCGCATCTGTTGATGCAGTCGTACTTCGCATATAAACAATAACTAACAACTTATTAATTGACTTCCGGACTCATGGACTCTCTGACTTTCTTATGGTCTCATGAACTCCCGGTCTACTACTCTTTCACAAACCGAATAACCCGTTGATGCTTATTGTTGAAATCGGCTTTTAAAAGATACACGCCCGGGGGCAATTGTCCGATTGAAAGAACATGGTTTTTACTTCTCTGATTATTGGTTTGAATAAGCTTGCCATCGGCATTGTATATACTGAGTTTTTCAATTACCTCTCCCGACCTGATATAAAGCTCTTTATGTGCTGGATTGGGGTACAATTCAACCTGCATTTCATTGCGTGGAACATCATTCGTATTTGTAGTTGTGCAGGAAAGCTGATTGAGATAGGTCCAAATGGCATCATTTAAAAGATATGGAACGGGCAATCCGTCGGGCGCTTCTCCCATTCTGATCCAGACCAGGTTTTGGCTCGGAACTACGTTTAAAAACTGACCGTCTTTTCCCATCGCAGCAATCATATCATTCGGTGCGTTGGGGTTCATAGAGCCATTAAAAACAATTTGAGAGCTGGGCAACATATGACTCGTCTTCCCATTCAACCACCATAAATACCCATACGATTTATTGATTTGCTGGGATGTATTCACCATCTGGTTAAAATAAACGGGGTCCTTCATAATTTGATTCCCATTCCAGTTGCCTTTATTTAAAATCAATAAACCGAATCGTGCCATACTTCTTGCCGTACTGAAGAAAACATTGTTATAACCAACCGGAAAAAACTGACCGGTCATACCGGTAGGTGTTTTTAGTTTTTGTGTTGTATAGATGTTTAGAGTGGTACCCGTAGCACTTTCAATTACACTGTCAAGCAGTGTGTACGGAGCATTGTGGTAAGCCCATCTTGTTCCTGCATCTGCTTTGTAAAGCAAACAACTTTCTAAAGTGCAAAAAGGATCAGGCACATTATCATCCAGTCCGGAAGTCATCGTCAGCTGATTCCAAATGGTAATTTTATCTTCCTGCTGCAGCGAACAATTTGTCCATCCCTGCCCCAGGTATTTTGATGTTTTATCGGTGATGGATAATTTATTTTCTTCCTGCGCCATCCCCACCATAAAAGCAGTGATGGTTTTTCCGGCAGAAGCCCATTGCCAGGGAGATGTTGCAGTGTGTGTACCGAAATATTTTTCCAGTACAATCTTTCCGTCTTTCAGGAGGATGAATGACTTTGTATTATTGGCTTCGAGGTAGTTATATAAAGCATCTATCCTACTCTGGCACCAGCCTAAAGACTCCGGAGAAGTTGTTGCCCAGGTATTTCCGGTTATAGGCGGAAAATAAAGCGATTGAGCATGTGCGTTGCAAAAGTAAAAACAGCAAAAAAATAAGCCGAAAAGTTTCTTCATGATAATCTAAGTTACGCTATAGACTTTTCAAACGGAGCACGGTTTAATTTGAACGGCAAACATAGCCATCCGCTTATCTTTGCGCAAAAATTAAATCTGACTACATGCAGGTGTTTAAATTTGGCGGGGCTAGTGTTGCCAACCATGAAAAAATTAAAAATGTTGCGGGTATTCTCGGGCATTTTAAACATGAAAAAATAATGGTCATCATCTCCGCAATGGGGAAAACCACCAATGCCCTGGAAAAAGTAGCGAACGCTTTTTTTGAAGGAAAAAAAGAAGAAGCACTTGAATTGTTCCGCGCCGTTAAACTACAACATCTCGATGAAGCCAAATTCCTGCTTGTTACTCATTTCAATGCACTGCTTGAACAATACAATGCTTTCTTTACAGAAGCTGAGTGGTTGTTGCATGAGAAACCGGTCAGGCAGTTTGACTACTATTACGACCAAATTGTTTGTATCGGAGAAATGTTAAGTACTTCACTGGTCAGTGCTTATTTGAATGAAATCGGATTAAACAGTAAATGGCTCGATGTGCGTGATATTATCAGAACTGATAATAATTTCAGAGATGCCGGAATCGATTTCAATTATTCTCAAAAGCAATGCGACAGCATTGTAAAACCTTTGTTTCAAAATCACGACATTGTTATTACACAGGGATTCGTTGGTGCAACTGATGAAAATGAAAGCACCACACTTGGCAGAGAGGGAAGTGATTACAGTGCAGCTGTATTTGCCAACCTGCTGGAAGTAGACAGTCTCAGTATCTGGAAAGATGTGAAAGGTGTGATGAATGCAGATCCGAAAAAATTCCCCGATGCCCAATACATCGAAGAACTGAATTATGATGAAGTGATTGAAATGGCCTATTACGGTGCACAAGTCATACATCCCAAAACTATTAAGCCGCTACAAAACAAAAATATACCCATGTATGTGAAATGTTTTGAAGACGTTCAACTACCCGGCACTTTTATTCATAACAAACCAGTAAAAAATCTGCCGCCGATTATTGTCATCAAAGAAAATCAGGTATTGCTTCATCTTCACACAAAGGACTTCTCATTCATTGGCGAACAACCGATGAGTGATTTATATGAGATGATGGCTAAATTAAAAGTGAAACCGAATCTGATTCAAACACATGCCGTGAGCCTGCAGCTTTGCATGGACGATCGTTCCGATAAAGTTGAAAAACTCGCCATTGCCGCCTCAGAAGTTTTTGATGTGCAGGTTGAAAAGGGATTGTCTCTTCTCAGTATTCTTCACTATACAAATGAACTGGTGAATGAAATGACTGCAAACAAGAAAATTGAATTAAAACAACAAAGTCCGGATACTGTTCAGATACTGATGCATACATCTTGAACCAATAGTTTAGAAAAAAATTAATCAAGATCCTCCGGCGCTACCAGATTGAGATTCTGAATCATTTTGGTTGCAACGGGAGTGCCTTCTTTGAGAGCCGGCATCCATTGTAATTCTTTTTCAAAACGATCTTCAATCATTTTATTTAATTCGCTGTTTCCTCCTTTAACTACCCGGGGCAATCGGGTGTTCCCTTCTTTGTCAACCACAAACTGCACTTGTACTGCGATAGATGTATTCTCAGGTAATGCGGCACTCAATTCAGTAGTCAATTGAAACAACCATTTCTGAAGGGCCGCATTACCGGTTTTAAACACCGGAACCTGATCTACCTTTTCTTCTAAAGACCATTCAGCATAAGGATCTTTCTTTTCATCCGGATCAATGATTTTACGCCGTTCTACTTTTGGCGCATCGTTATTTTTTGCAATGATATAATCTCCGTTGCCCTTTACTAAAACTGCAGCTAGCTGATGGGTATCTTCAAAGAAATCATAAGCTTCAGCTAGTGGCTTATTGAAAAGATCAAGATGTTTTAAATTAATGGTTTTTGAATTATACAGTCTTTGCGATTTAGGATGATCGAAACGATATGGAAAAATATGAACCGGAATAAAATCTTGTCCTTCATTTTTTGCAATAGTAGTGAGATAATATATTTCCTCAATTATCTGGTCTGTCATTGGCAAACATCCGATGGTCACACAGTTCCCATGAATATAAATATCACCGCCGGGAGTTCTGGGGTCAGATTTCATTTGGTCTGAAGGATTCGGATAGTTCAATCCCAGTGCAAGGTGGTAATTGCTGTTTGGCTTGAATTCATTGATATAATAAAATCCTTCGGGTATTTGCTTGTCGCCTTCCTTTCGCTTTGGGCCAAACGTACCGGAAGTGGCACAAATTTTATACGACTTCAGAAACTGGAACGGCTCAACGGGATCAGTCTTCACCCAAATTTCCAATTCTTTCTCCAGTTTAAAAGCACGCAGGTAAATATATCGCACAGGCCATTCAATTCCCTTACTCATAAATTCCTTCTTCACCGTATCGACACCTTTTGAAGAAGCCGTGACTGTCTTTTTTTTACCTGACGCTGATGCAGATTCATCAAACGGCTGAGAATATGAAAATAAGGGTAAACAAATGAGGATGATCAGGCAGCGAAAAGAAGGCAGGTGTGTAAACATCAGAAAAGTATGATATCGCAAAAATAATCTTTTGACAATAAACGATTCCTCAAATTATCCTTAAAAATGTAATCTTTAGTGAGATTCATTCTTTCGACTTCCTTTCACAAAAGCATAAAGCAGACCCAAACACACAAAATAAGCTGGAGATATTAAAAACTCGATGATGGGCGCTACAGAAGCACGCAAGCCATAATGTAAATCGCCTATCAAATGCTCATAAGCTGCCAGCAGCATAAGATAAAGCATCACTAAAAGATGCACCGCATTCCAAGCCCATAACAACCACTCCTCTTCCATTTTACGCACGATCACAATCCCAATTACATAAATGAGTGTGATGTTACCCCAACGTACGAGCTGTCGCTGTTCTTTCAACCACTGAGGTGCAGGCAAAACACCATCGTAGAAAAACATACGTATAAGGGTATATGCGACCAACATCACCCAAAAACCAATCCAGAAATGCTTAGGCAGTTTCATCTTTTTCTTCAGACTTATGAAGTCCTTTTACATAAAACACCCACAATAAGAATGTCAAAGCGTAAACGATGGTATTGAAAAAGTATTTATGTGCGATGTCGAAATGTTTAGAATGTTCAAGCACCACAAAACCAAGCACCATGCATCTAAATACATTTAGAAAATACAAAGCAAGAATACCACCTACGATATAAAGAAATTTTCTTTTGTATGATCCGGTAAAACACATAATAAATCCGGCATACAGAATCATTAATTCCAACCCGTTACAGGCCCGGTAAATTCCAAGAACGTTTAGAATTTTTCTGCCATCCGCAACACTGCAATTTTTACATTGCACCATGGTTGTGGTGAGCAACAGAGAATCTTTGCCGTACTTTTCATATCTGGCAGTATGCCTTGCACTAAAATCCTCGGTAGCATAAAACCAGTTCAATGCAATAGAAGTTCCGTTACCAAGCTGACGTGTGAGAAAAGCATCAGGCATGTCACGAGGACTGAGAACAAATGAATAGAGTAATTTCCAACCAATGAATAATGCGAGCGCCTTCCAGAGAAATTTTAATACCTCAGGCGGAATATTCCGGGTGCTGAAGGAAAATCGGTTGGTCATATGTCAAATATAGTTAATCGTTTCCCGGATAAGAACTAAAAAAAAGAAATTTTACCCAAAAAGAAACGGATCAATAAATATTAAATCGCCTTCCCCTTTTTGATCACCTGGATATTTTCTCTTGGCACTTTCACCTGCATCTGTAATCCCAAAGCAGGAATTTTCAATATCACATAGCGATGTTTCAAATCCACCACTTCTCCTTCCATCCCCATCAACACACCACTGTAAACCCGGGCAATGTCATTTACACTAATATCTGTTTCATCCAGCACACAGGTTTCCATATCCTGAAAAAACAGGCGAACAGTTTCCATTTCTGAATTCGGAATACGAGCCGGTTTCCCATTGTGACAAACAAAATTCAGAACTCCATTCGCCGTGAGTACATGCCATCTGATTTTATCATGAATCTGAACAAACACATACCCCCTGAAAGCAGGGACTTCAATGACTTTCTTCCGATCGCTCCACTGACGCATCACTTTTTGTATGGGACAATAAGCAACAATGCCTTTTTCCAGTAATTCAGCAGTTAATTTCCGTTCCATATTTGGACGAGTATAGACTGCATACCAATGTGGAGAATCAGAAGTTTGCATATTCTAAGTAGTTGATAATGTGAAAATAAGGAAATTATTCAGCCTCTCCAAAACAAAGGAATCACTATACTTAAAATTTAATCTTTTCTTGCCCTCAGCAAGATTTGAAAAACTCAGTCGAGCCTTTTCATATCAAATTTGCGAAACAAATGGATTGGTTTGTAAACCCGCCAGTCAGGAAGTTCAATTGTTTGCAGATAACGATCCAGCTTCAATTTTCTGAAATCATGCTGTGTTTGTTCCGGCATATTCAACATTACCACCCATCCATTTTCTTCAGATATATCTTCCTGCCATTCCTCATAATACTCCCTGTCGCTGCCATGAAAATTCAATACATTTTCTGCGATGAGGATGTATTTGTAAATCCCCTGACTCATGAAATGATCTATCACATCCCGCTTCAATGTCATGATGTCGTTCTCAATGGCATCATTCCATTCTCCGATCAGTTCAATCACGGCATATCCTTCTGCATAATCTGCAATCAACACTTTTAAATAAAGCGTCTTGCTGCCAAAATCATCCCACTGGGGGTGGATGTAGTAATTATAGATGGTCTGGGAAAACTCAAACTCAGAATACTCTCTACCGTAAAAAGGAGAACGATCGTCCTCTTCACTTGTATAAATATGGCGCCAATTGTAATATGGTTCGAGCTCGTGCATTGCTCCTGCAAATATCCGAAGATTTTATAGGGAAACGTGCTTAGAATTTCATTAAATAATCACGCAATGCCTCAGAAGAAACATCCATCTGGACGGCTTTTTTCGGATGGTTGATGATCTCTGCCACAGATTCCGGCAAAGGCACCTGT
>JBIIPV010000041.1:0-6829 GCA_044342435.1 Lacibacter sp.
GAACGGAGCCTGCATGGTACACGAAATATTCAGCCGTGAGAAAATAATAAAATTAAAACAAAGACATCCCGAAGCAGAGCTCATTGCTCATCCTGAATGTGAGGATCCTATTCTTGAATTAGCTGATTTTATAGGAAGTACAACACAATTACTGAAATATACATCTGATAGTTCTGCAAAGCAATTTATTGTTGCCACAGAAACCGGAATTCTGCATCAGATGAATAAAAATAATCCTGAAAAAACGTTTATACCCGCTCCTCCTGATAACAGTTGTGCATGTAATGATTGTCCACACATGAAAAGAAATACCTTGGAAAAGATCTATTTATGTATGAAATATGAATTACCCGAACTGGTTATGGAAGAAAATCTTAGGATAGCAGCATTTGCACCAATAGAAAAAATGCTTGAGATGAGCAAGGGGATAGGAGGCTGATATCCTCCCATTTTATTAATGAATAAATGTATGTTTATTAAAAAAAATGATACTCTTTTAGATCAGACATACTGGAATTCGCGGTGGAAAAAAGAAGAGACAGGATGGGATATTGGTATGCCATCTCCCGCAATTACTGAATATATATTACAATATACAAATAAGGATGCGGCGATTCTTATTCCAGGTTGTGGAAATGCACACGAAGCTGAATTTCTTATAGAAAATGGATTTAAAAATATTACATTGATCGATATCGCACCTAAAGCTGTTGAGAGGATAAAAAAAAGATTTAAAGGAAAAACACAGGTTAGAATTTTATGTGAAGATTTTTTTAAACATGATGGAGAGTACGATTTGATTATTGAACAAACATTTTTTTGTGCGATTCATCCTTCTAAAAGGAATGAATATGCTCAAAAAACAGCTTCTCTTTTAAGGAATAAAGGAAAAATTATAGGAGTGTTATTTGATAAAAATTTTGAACAACAAGGTCCTCCTTTTGGCGGATGTTCAAGTGAATACAAATCAATTTTTAATCCATACTTTGAAATAAAAAAAATAGAATCTTGCTACAACAGTATAATTCCAAGAAAAGGATGTGAGCTTTTTATTATTATGATAAAAAAATAAAAAAAATTAATTTGTACTTTTTTGTTCAAGTATTATTTTGGCCCGCTCAAAATCTTCAGGGGTATCAATAGCAACACTCCATTCTTTAATTTCAGCAAGTTTTATTTTCATCCCATTTTCAATAATCCGAAGTTGTTCTAATTTCTCCGCAACTTCTAATCTTGTGGGATCTAGTTTACTTATATACAATAAAGCTTCTTTTCTGTAGCCATAAACACCAATATGTTTATAGTAAGTGCATGAATCTTGCGCATCTCGTAAATATGGAATCAAACTTCTGCTGAAATACAGAGCGTTTCCTTCCAAATCGGTTACAACTTTTACTGCATTGGGATTCTCCGCAGCATGTTTTTCAATACGATGCATCAGGGAAGCAACAACAGTAGAAGGGTCCGAAAATAATTTACACAAAGAATCAAGCGCATCCTTATATACAAAAGGCTCATCACCCTGTACATTTATAAATACATCAGCATCTATATGAACCGCAACTTCAGCAATCCGGTCTGTTCCGCTTGCATGTTCCTTTCTGCTCAATATAGCTTTTCCACCGAATTGTTGTATTGCTAAATAAATTTCGTCACTGTCAGTAACTACAATAACATCATCAAACAAACCGGTTGCACGCGTATTTAAGTAAGTATGTACAATGACCGGTTTATCTCCCAGCATTTGCATCAGCTTTCCCGGAAAACGGCTCGCTGCATACCTGGCCGGAATAAGCGCAACAATCTTCATGAAAACGAATTGATTTCCTCAAAGATACCTGTCTGTTTATTCTTCCGAACATTGTTCCAATGGAAATACCTGCCATTCATCGCAACATAAACACCATGAGGCAGACTTTGTGCAAATGCCAGCGCACTGCCCAGGTTAAATAATCCGTCGCTACTTCCGAATTTAATTGGAATCATTGCTCCGGTTAAGATAATTGTTTTATTGGTTATTTTTTCCGCAAGCACTTTTGCCGTTACACTCATTGTATCTGTTCCGTGGGTGATGATGATTCTTTCTTCGTCGGCGTGCATACATTGATGCACAATTAACTCCCGATCTTCATCTGTCATTTCCAGACTGTCAATCATCAT
Organism: Lacibacter sp.; assembly: GCA_044342435.1. GTDB lineage: Bacteria > Bacteroidota > Bacteroidia > Chitinophagales > Chitinophagaceae > Lacibacter. The sequence goes on from JBIIPV010000041.1 coordinate 2,161, forward strand.
CAATGTTCTAATTTCCACAGCAACCTTGCATCTACCCATTTCAAGCAGTTCATGAAGATGTGTGTCTTTAAAATAAAGCTGTCCGGTGATTTCGTTGTATTCTTTATCGAATGTTCCTCCGGTAATAAATATGCGGATAGACATAGATATCAGATCAGATTACCAGCCCCGATTCGTTGATGTAATTTACAAGCGCCGCACTGTTTTTAAGATTCAGCTTTTTCAGAATATTGTGTCGGTGAACCTCAACTGTTTTAAGAGAAATATTAAGAGTAGCCGATATTTCTTTGGAAGAAAGCCCGTCTTTGATGAATTTGATAATTTCCAATTCTCTGTTAGAAAGCGAATTAGCACCGCTGTTTTCTTCATCAAATGCCTGCTCAGATAAAATTGTTTTTACCTCAGAACAGATGTAACGGTTTCCTTTCATCACTTCTTCAATCGCTTCAAACATTTCTTGTTGCGGAGAATTTTTCGTTACATAACCTTGTGCACCCAGCTTCAAAAGTTTTTTAACATAAGCCGGTTGGGAGTGCATTGAAACACCAATGATTTTACTTGCCGGAGAAAACTTTCTTATTTGCTGAGTGGCTTCAATACCCGACACAGGAGTCATATTGATGTCAATGAGGACAACCTTTGGTCTTAATTTTTGTGCTTCTTTGATTGCTTCTTCTCCGTTGCTGCAACGAGATATAACCTGAAAACGCGGGTCGCTGTTTAATATACTGCTCCATGTATCGCGTATCAGCATGTGATCGTCTGCAATGAGAATTGTGATTTTTTCCATTAGGATGATGATTTACTTATTGGTACTATTACTTTCAATTTACAACCTTTTCCCGGACTTGTAATGATTTCTGCTTTTCCATTCAGTAATTCGGCGCGGCTTCTGATGTTTTTCAGACCCATACCCGGTTTGATTGTCAGAAGATCAAAGCCGGATCCATTGTCCGAAATGACCATTTCAACAAATTCTTCCTCCGGATACAACTCCACGTAAACCTGATTTGCTCCAGAATGTCTGACGATGTTGTTGATCTGTTCCTGAGCAATTCTGTATAACGTTAATTTAGAGTTCGGAGACAAATCCATTTCTTCCTCTGCTGCAGGGTAAAATTCAACCCCGATAACACTTGCTGCTCTGATATTCTCGAGCAGATCGTGCAAAGAAGCAACAAGGCCCAGATCAGAAATGCTGGAAGGAACAAGTGATCTCGACAGACTTCTTACTTCTTTGATGATGGCATTGATGTTGTTCACACTTCTCTCCAGCATCTCATCAGGCTGTTTGTTTTTAAGTATGTCTAGAAAAAGCTTGGTGCTGGTCAGCATTTGGCTGATGTTGTCGTGTAATTCCTTTCCGATATCTGCTCTTTCTTTTTCTTGAGCATCCACCGCCGCCTGTGCCACTTGTTTGTGTCGCATATTTTCTCTCAACAACAACTCTTCTTCCAGTTTTTTTCTATCGGTTATATCATTGAGATTAATCAGCATTCCCTGTACGGAAGGTTCCATCAGAAGATTTTTACCTTTTGCTTCTGCCCACAACCAATCGCCATTTTTTTGTTTATATCGGATGTCTGCTGATCTGTTTTTTCCCGGGTTGGTGATTTCATCACTGAACAGGGCTTTTGCGAGTTCCAGGTCTTCCGGGTGAACAAAGGAAAAACCGTTTTTTCCGATTACCTCTTCTGGTGTAAAACCCAACTTTTCAAAAATATTGGGACTGCAAAAGAAAACATACCCCGATACATCAATCAAAAACTGAATATCAATACTGTTGGATACAATTGTTTCGAGTCTCTTTTCATTAGATACACTCTTGTCCGCATCACCCGTGTTTACATCAATCGCTACACCGACACATTCAAATAAAAAATCCCCGGTAGTGGACGCATTCATTAAACCCAGCTCCCACATAACAGGAATAGATCCATTTATTTCATCAACCATATTTAAAACACCGGAAAAACGAGTTTCAGCATTGCCTTTACCCAATTGAGTCCACTGCCAAAACAATTCTTTGTCCCGCCCATGTAAAAAATCTAAAAATCCCAGATCCTTGTTTGTAACTGGTTGAAAATGATCACTGAAAGAGGAATTACAGGATACTATTTTTCCATCTCCACCGATTGTGAGGTAAAAAAATCGTTTGGATTTTAAAAAAAAGTCTTGAGTTACTGTTGTTTGGTCCACAAGAAGATAGAAAGTTTAAATGTAAGCCAAAGCGATCAAATAAGAAAAAAGTTTAAAAATATGGCAAATATGTTATATAAAAAATAAGTAAAACTATTTAAATTTACAATCCCTTAAAAAACTGCTTTGTATCAATCAGGCTCCTTTTCAAAATTAACTATTCCTGGCTGGGCCGGCTCGGCATTCAATAAGCTGGCGCAGGCTGTTTTGGTGGTAAACCTGAAAAATTCCACCATCGAATATTTGAATGCTGCTGCAAAGTCTGATTACCAGGTTGCAGAGGGGACCGACCTTGGCATTTTTTTCATCAAACACCTGGGCATGGATGCGGCTTTGTCGCACCGGATCATCCACAGGATACAGCAGGGGCATACGGTTCAGCAAAGCATTGAAAATAAAAAAGCTCACAAGGAGTGGATTCAGTTCAAAATTGAATCTTTGGGAGAAGAAACCGGACTTGCGTTGATTCAGTTGTTTGATTTGAGCGACTCGGTGAAAAGCGAGGAAACCCTGATCAAAGAGATACAGAAGTTTGAAGCCTTGTTCAATTTTGCAACAATGGGAATATTGCTGGTAAATGAAGGCGGCAATATTGTGATGTCCAATCCTTATGCCAATAAACAGTTCGGTTATGGTGCCGGTGAGCTGTTAGGCCAGAAAATAGAATCTCTTATTCCTATGCGTTTTCGGGAGAGGCATACATCACACCGCGGTAAATACAGTAAAAATCCTGAATCAAGAACGATGGGAACCGGTCTTGATTTATTTGCAATGCGCAAAAATCAAACAGAATTTCCTGTTCAGATAAGTTTGGGTCATTTTGAAAACGAGGAAGGGAAATTTACACTTGCGTTTGTGATAGATGATACGGACAGAAAGCAGAAAGAAAAGGCCATTATTCAACAAAAGGAAGAGATGGCTGAGGTGAACAAACGTATTCAGCAGATGAATGAAATGCTTGAGTTCAAGGTAGCTGAAAGAACCCGGATGTTGCAGGAAACCATGAAAGAGCTCGAAGAATCTAGAGATAACCTCACACAGGCGTTGGAAAAAGAAAAGCATCTTAACGATATGAAGAGCAGGTTTGTGTCCATGGCCTCTCATGAGTTCAGAACCCCATTGAGTACAATCCTTTCTTCCGTTACGCTTTTGTCTAAGTATATTACCTCCGAAGAACAAACAAGAAGAGACAAGCACATAGATCGTATTAAATCTTCTGTTACCAATTTGACAGATATTTTGAATGAATTTTTATCTCTCGGCAAAATAGAAGACGGAAAAGTAGAACCTCGCTGGACAGAGTTTTCGGTGCAGGAACATGTAGGTACTGTCATTAAACAGATGGAAACTATTTGTAAGACGGGTCAAAAAATTGTGTATGAACATACCGGGGCAGATATAGTTGAACTAGACCCCTCACTTCTTAAAAATATTTTTATAAACCTCATAAGCAATGCCATCAAGTTTTCACCCGAGCAAAAACCAATTCGTGTAAGTACGACCGTTGATGAAAAAGGAATCAATATAAATATTAAAGACGAAGGGTTGGGTATTTCAAAAGAAGACCAGGAACATTTATTTGAAAGATTTTTCAGAGGCAATAATGTAACCAACATACAGGGTACAGGTTTAGGTCTGCATATTGTTAGTCGTTATGTTCAATTAATGAACGGAACCATCGAATGCAGTAGTGAATTAGAGTCGGGAACCGAATTCAAGATCTTTTTTCCCTGCAGACCCCAAGAGCAATTGACATAACATCTTATCATATAAAATGCCCAAACCGGCGGCAATAACTTAAAAGTTTAAACTTAAAAATTAAAAGTAAGAGAATGAATGAAAAAAAGGTTCAGCATTTTATAATTTACTTTCAACTTTTAACTTTTCTGTTTTTACTTTTTTTAGGGTATAACATTTGAACATTAAAAACAAAAAACATATGCATATGAAAAAAGTTTTACTGATTGAAGACAATGCAGAGATCCGGGAAAACACAGCAGAGATACTGGAGTTAGCCGGGTACAAGGTTGCTACTGCGGAAAACGGAAAGGTTGGACTTGAAGAAGCAAGGGCATTTAAACCGCAGCTCATCATTTGTGATATTATGATGCCTGTTTTAGATGGTTACGGTGTATTGCATGTGTTACAAAAAAACGAGGAGTTACAAAATACTCCGTTTATATTCTTAAGTGCAAAAAGCGAACGATCAGATATGAGAAAAGGGATGGAGATGGGAGCAGATGATTACATCACCAAGCCATTTACCGAAACCGAATTATTAAGTGCAATCGAAAGTCGTTTAAAAAAATCTGAACTATTGCAAAAAGAATTACCGGCAGGTATCGAGGGATGGAGCACTGTTGTTGAAACGGTTACCGGTAAAGATCCGCTTGTTGAATTAAAGGAAGACCGGAATGTAAATAAGTACAAGAAAAAACAAGTCATATATTCAGAAGGAAATCACCCGGGT
>JBIIPV010000042.1:0-6689 GCA_044342435.1 Lacibacter sp.
CATCCTTTTCAATACCAATGCTGACACAACATAGCGGAATGCCGTTGGCAAAGTTGACTGTTCCGTCTATCGGATCAATGATCCATTTGTAGGAAGAATCCTGCACCACTTCTCCTGCTTCTTCGCTCAATATAAAATGATCGGGAAACGACTGCCTGATGTGCTCGATGATTGCTTTTTCTGAAGCATGATCAGCTTCTGTGACCAAGTTGTTGATGCCTTCTTTATTGGTGACAAAGAGATCTTTTTTACCGAAAAAAAGTTGCAGCTGTGCTGCGCCGGCCTGTGTGGCTTCTAAGAGGGTTTGTTTAAGCATGCGCAAAGATAAAATGCATACGGGCATCTTGCCTAATCGGCGTGGAAGAACGCCGGCTTCGTCTTACCTTTCCGGCCTGTTTTGCAGATATGGTGCAGCTTTCCGTCATAATCGTGAATTACAATGTCAAGTATTTTCTTGAACAGTGCCTTTGTTCAGTCAGAAAGGCTGTTTCAGGCATCGATGCGGAGATCATTGTGGTGGACAATGCGTCTAACGACGGAAGCCGCAATTATCTTGAGCCGCTTTTCCCGGAAGTAAAATTTTTCTGGAACACAGAAAATCCGGGATTTGCAAAAGCCTGTAACCAGGGAGTATTACATGCTACCGGCAGTTATGTTTTGTTTTTAAATCCGGATACCATCATTCCTGAAAATTGCTTTCAAGTCTGTTTGAATTTTTTTGACGAACATCCTGATGCGGGTGCAATCGGGGTTCGTATGTTGGATGGGAAGGGACGCTTTCTGCCGGAGAGTAAACGTTCTTTTCCATCACCAATGATTGCTTTTTTTAAGCTGTCGGGACTATCGTCTCTTTTTCCACGTTCGAAAACATTTGGACGCTATCATTTGGGGCATCTTGATGAGTATAAAGATCACGAAGTGGATGTGCTTGCAGGGGCCTTTATGATGATGAGAAAGTCGGTGCTTGAAAAAACGAGCGGTTTTGATCCTGATTTTTTTATGTACGGAGAAGACATTGATTTAAGTTACCGGATTCAGCAGTTGAAAATTCCGGGCACAGAGAAGAATTATAAAAATTATTACACCAGTCGTACTTCTATTCTGCATTTCAAAGGAGAAAGCACTAAGAAAGGCTCTCTGAATTATGTGCGTTTGTTTTATCTCGCCATGAGTCAGTTTGTTCAGAAACATGCTTCGGTTTCCGGATCCCGTTTGTTTTCCTTTTTGATCAAGGGAGCTATCTGGATGCGGGCCCTGATCAGTATTGTGCGTCAGTTTGTGCGCAAGGCGGCTCTTCCTTTTCTGGACGCATCTATAATTTATGCTGTTTATTGGTTGTCTAAAGATCTATGGATCCGCTATTTGCGCCCCGACCTGGTTTATTCAGAAACGCTTTTGCGTTATTCATTTGCGGGCTTCTCCCTTTTGTTTTTACTCGTGAGTTATTATACAGGCCTTTATCAAAAAAAGTTTCGCTTCCAACAGTTGTTTTATTCATCTGCCATCAGCCTGCTGATATTGCTTTCTGTTTATTCGCTGTTGCCGGAATCGGTTCGTTTTTCAAGGGGGATTGTATTGCTCGGTTCTGTGTTCAGTTTTGGTGTGTTGATGTTGTGGCGACGCATGTTGTTGTGGATTGATTTTCTGGAAAAAGCAGAAGACACCGACCGTTTATATACAATTGTTGTTGGAACCGAACAAGACAAAGACCTCGTTATCCGATTGTCGGCCAGGGCAAATCCTTCTCCGCAGATCAGGGGATGGGTGAGTACAGAAGCCGAAGCACATGCTCTTGGAAAGAAAGAAACAATCGCTTCAATTTTAGAGAGTATGCCTGTAAGACAACTGGTTTTATGTGAAGGGAAAAAGTTTTCTTTTGAGGAAATCATTGCCTTTTATGAAAAAAACGCAGGAGCACTACAACTTCGTTTACATGCTGCCGATAGTAACAGCGTTGTAGGCAGCGACTCCAAGGAATATGCGGGAGAGGTAATAGGAGAACCTTCTTATCTGCTGCATGTGCCGGTGAGAAGAAGACTGAAGCGTTTGGCTGATGTGATGTTGTCGATATTTTTTCTATCTGTTTTTCCGTTGCATTTCCTGCTGAATCGTCATCCTTTCAGGCTATTGCTTCATTCTGTGATGGTGTTGTTTGCTCAAAAAACATGGATCGGATATTCGGGCGACGCTACAGGATTACCTCTGTTAAAGCCCTCCGTTCTCGGTCCGGCCGGTCTTCCACACAAATTAAATCAGCTTACAAATGAGGGGCTTGGGCAGGCAAATGACTGGTATGCCCAGGAGTATGATGTGATGTATGATTTGATTACGGTATTTTCGCACTATAAACATTTGGGGGTGTCTTGAACCCGGAACTGGTTTTTGAGCCCCACTGATTTTTGCATGTCATTAATAGAAATCAATCTTCCGAAAACACTGGCACGGGCGCTGAAGCTTCCGGTGAATTCGCCTAAGCGGCAGCAGATGAAAGTGCTGAAAAAATTACTGAAAAAGGCCGGCCGCACGCAATTTGGCCAGCAATACCGCTTTGATGAAATTTTAAACAGCCGCCATCCGGGAAAAAAATTCCAGGAGCTGGTTCCTGTGTCTGATTACAGTCGCATTTATACAGACTGGTGGTATAAAACCCTGGAAGGGAATACGGATGTGTGTTGGCCCGGTAAAATCAACTATTTCGCTTTGAGTTCTGGAACCAGTGAAGCAGCAAGTAAATACATCCCCATCACCAACGACCTGATGCGTGGCAACAGGGTGGTGATGATTAAGCAATTATTAACCCTGCGCAGCTATGAAAATTTGCCGGTAAAAAGTTTAGGGAAGGGCTGGCTGATGTTGGGCGGAAGTACTGATTTGCAAAAAGGCGCAGGTTATTATTCGGGAGATTTGAGTGGCATCACCGCGAAACGTGTTCCCTTTTGGTTTTCACCTTTTTATAAGCCCGGCAAAAAAATTGCCAAAACAAAAGACTGGCATGAGAAACTGGAACATATTGTACAGCAAGCGCCCAACTGGGACATTGGCTTTGTGGTGGGGGTTCCGGCATGGATTCAGATGTGTATGGAACTCGTGATAGAGAGGTATCAACTTAAAAACATACATGAAATCTGGCCCAATCTTTCCTTCTTTGTACATGGCGGCGTTTCGTTTGAGCCATACAAACATGGATTTGAGAAATTACTCGGTCGGCCTCTGATATACATTGAAACATACCTGGCCAGTGAAGGATTCATTGCTTATCAGGCCCGGCAGCATGCCAAAGGAATGAAACTGGTGACCAGTGATCATATCTTCCTGGAGTTTGTACCTTTTGACGAGAAGAATTTTGATGCAGATGGTCAAATTGTGACGAATCCGGAATCGCTGATGATACACGAGGTGGAAGAAGGGAAAGATTATGCTTTGCTTATTAGTACAAGTGCCGGAGCGTGGCGCTATTTGATAGGAGACACCGTGAGGTTTATTGACAAGGAGCACAGTGAAATCATCATTACCGGCCGCACCAAACATTTTCTGAGTTTGGTAGGAGAACACCTGAGTGTTGACAATATGAACAAGGCCATTCAGCTTGTGAGTGAGGAGTTGAACATCTCTATACCTGAATATACCGTTGCGGGTGAGCCGCACCGAAACTTTTTTGCACATCGCTGGTATGTTGCCTGTGATGACCGGATAGACAAAGAATTGTTATGCAGAAAAATTGATGAATCTCTCAAGCAGTTGAACGACGATTACGCAGTTGAACGCAGCAGTGCACTCAAAGAAGTGCACCTGGAGGTTCTTTCGGAGAAAGTGTTCATGGATTTCATGGAACACAAAGGAAAAGTAGGCGGCCAGCATAAATTTCCCAGGGTATTAAAAGGAAAGATGCTGGAAGAATGGAAAGCTTTTTTAAAGACTTCTTCTTAAATATTTTTTAATTCCTTTTTAAAGATCAATGAGAAACTTTTGGCTTAAATCCATTTTTGAAAATAGAAACTGTTTCTTTTCCTACACCCACAATGGAGATGAAGTTGAGCGGAAACTCTAAGAGTACATGGCTAAAGCTTAGGAAAAACAACCATTGTAAGCCCATTGCATAATCGTATGCATAGATCCCAATAGAGAATAACCATAGTCCTGCAATAACAGCTAAGCGAGCCTTAGGCACTTCGTGCCATTTGATCACTTCCGTTTTGCTGAACCAGTTCAGGTAATGATACAAGTAGGCAAAAGCAATGAAACGCATGAGTAGAATGCCCGCTTTGCTGTAATAAACAAAGTTGATCCACTGTTCATTAAACATTTTCTGTGCTTCTTCATTGGTGGTGGCTTTGGAATAGTCTGCTGAGTAACCGAAAAAGCGGTTCAATATGCTTTGACTCAGATCAAAAAATCCGTCGGAGGTCATAGTGCTTCCATAAGCCTGACGTCCATATTCGGAAACTCCCATAAATTTTTGATCTTGAAAGAGTATCACCAGCAAAACCGGACAAACAATGAATACAAAAAACGAAACCAGACCGGAAATACTTCTTTCCTTAAGCGCACCGAACAAAATAAAAAATCCGGTAAATACATACACATGAATCAATGTGGGGACAAAAGAGGTGAGTATGTAAAGAAAGGTAGAATCTTTCGGAGCCAGATCACCGCTTTCTGTTTCAACAGGCCTCAGCCAGTTGTTGATGAATGCAAATACAAGTAAAAGACTGATGATCTTAAACGTGGTGTTTTTGACAAAGGCCAGGATAAGTCCACCAAACAAGGCTAGTAGTAAAAGTTTGTCGCCTATGTTTAATCTTATTGCTATATCTCTTGCGTCTTCTACAGTTTGGTATGGCCAAAAATGGTATTTATAAGAGAAATAGTCCCAGGTGATGATGATGCCGATTGAAATCAAGAACACATAGTCGTATTTCCCTTTTGAAAAATAGTTTCGATTATGGAGCCAGCTGATTTCTGTAAGATAGTGCAAGGGTCCTAAAAAAGCATAAGCAAAAAGAAAGACTTCAAAGGGCATGATGAAAGCTGCTGCGCAACTGATGATCATGAGTCCGATGTTCCAGTTGTTGATTCTTGTACTTTTTGTCATAGTCTGATGAATATATCTATCTTTATTTCAAAGATACAGCAAACCACCATTTACATCATTTTTTGACAGATTCAAAAAGGAGTTCTTTATCAGGGAAATAAACGTGTTAAAATCCTGATTCAGCAGATGTTTGGAAGTGCTTATGCATATCACATTCAAATCAGCCATGAAACATTTAAAATTAATTCTCTCCGCAACATTGGTTCTCTTTGTTTTTGAGTCTGCCATTTCGCAGAAAAACTTAATCAGCATTAATCCTAATCGTGAATCGGTTTTGTCGTCGTCGGGTGCTTCTTATTTTGCACGAATATCTTTGAACTGCACAGGTCGCACCCAGCCACATTATTACACGCGTTATTCTTCTTCTTCGCAACAGGGCTCGAAGAAGGATCCGGATGTTGTGAAAAAAATATGGCCTTCTTTTTACGGATGTTTTGATTGGCATTCATCTGTTCACAATCATTGGGCCATGATCAAAATACTGAAACATTATCCGGAAATTCAGGAAGCTTCACTCATTCGGGAAAGGCTCAACCAAAGTTTTGATACATCTAACATCAATGCAGAAATCCGATTTCTGGAACAGAGCGATTTGTCTGTTAAGAACGCAGATGATGAGTTCGAGTTTCCTTATGGCAGATCCTGGTTGCTGAAAGTAGCAGATGAGCTTTTACGATGGAACGATACAACAGCCAAACGCTGGTATGTTCAGTTAAAACCACTTTCTGACTACATAGCAAACAGATATAAAACCACCTGGCCTGAAATAACAGGGCCTGTTTATACAGGTGCGCATCAAACAAGCTCAATGGGTATTTCATTTGCGCTTGATTATGCAAGAACAGTTGGTGATGAGGAGTTGGAAACATTAATGAAAGAGAAGGCGCTCTTGTTTTATCAAAATAAAAAAGGATATGATTTAACTAAGGAGCCCTTTGGTTATGATTTTATGTCAAAAGGATTGCTGGTATGTGATCTGATGAGAAAAGTACTGGAACCCAAGGCTTATGTGAGTTGGGTAAAACAATATACTCCCCAGTTGTTTGATGTTTCCACCGTAGATCTTGCTTTGCAGATAAAAGAAACAGCAAGTCATACCGGCATGGCTTCACATTGGGATGGGTTTCATTTAAACCGCATCTGGTGTTTAAACGGCATGATGAAAAGTATGGGAAATCAATTGAATCCTAAAATCAGAAAGAAATGGCAAGCGCGTCAAATGGCGATGTGGGATTATGCACAGATAAGCATTGGCAAGGGCAATTATGACATTGACCACTGGCTTTCTACTTTTTCTGTGTTTGCGTTGATGGGCTATGTTGATTGACAGCTTGTATATGATCATTTCTTTCTCAGCAAAAACACAACAGGAATTTCCAGTCGTGCCCGCCAGGCCACTTCGCTGTGGTTTGCTCCGGGGAACACGCGAGTAAGCCAACTTCTTTTTTTATATCCCTTAAGTTTCATCAACCGATCAACTCGTTTTTGTATTGGAGGATAAAGCGAATCAAGTGTTGCTGTTCCGTGGTCGAAATAGATTTTATGATTTTCCGGAGAGGGAAGATTTTTTTCTAAATATTCGAGGAAAGCATCCGGG
>JBIIPV010000043.1:0-6685 GCA_044342435.1 Lacibacter sp.
CAAACAGAGCTATGAAATTCAGAAAGACAAGATCCAGCTTTATTGCAACCAGGTATTTGTTACAGATGAAGTGAAAGACATTGTGCCTGAGTTTTTAATGTTGTTGCATGGGGTCATAGATAGTCCGGATATCCCTCTCAACGTGAGCAGAAGTTATTTACAAGGGGATCCCAATGTGAAGAAGATCAATAGTCACATCACAAAAAAAGTGGCTGACAAACTCGATGAAATTTTCCGCAATGAGCGCAAGGAGTTTGAAGATAAATGGGATAGTTTGGGTCTGTTTGTGAAGTATGGTATGATGACAGATGATAAATTCCTGGAGAAAGCGAACAAGTTTCATATTTTCAAGAGCACGGGAGCCGATCAGTTTTACACACTGGAAGAATACAAGGCAGCTACCGAAGCCATACAGAAAAACAAAGACGGGAAAATTGTTTTGCTCTATACGACCAATCCAAGTGAGCAGGCTGTATTTATCAAAGCTGCTGAAACCAAAGGGTTAAAAGTGGTTGAGATGAATACAATGGTGGATGCTGCCTTCATCAACCACATTGAGATGAAATGGGAGAATGTAGTGTTTCGCCGGGTTGATGCCGATATTGCTGATAATTTGATTGATAAGCAGGAGGAATTGAAGAGTGTGCTTACGGAAGATGAAAGCAATAAAATCAAAGAATGGTTTAATCGCGAGTTGACGGAAGTACAGGTGAATGTAGAAGTGAAAGGATTAAGCCAGGATACACCTCCTGTGATTGCAACCCGTCCGGAGATGATGCGGAGGATGAAAGACATGGCACATATGAGCGGGCCGATGGGTAGTTTTTATGCATCGATGCCAGATGAAGTGGAGATGACAGTCAATGGAAACCATCCTGTTTACAGGAAGATATTGGGCGAATCAAATCAAGAAAAAGCAAAGGAAATGGTGCACAATCTTGCTGATATGGCATTGTTGTCACAGGGTTTGTTAAAGGGTGACAAACTAAATGCTTTCATAGAGCGCAGTGTTTCACTCATGCAGGAGTAAACAAAAAGTAGTTTGGTTGTTGAAGGATAGATAAAAGATGTTATAAAGAAAAGCGCGGAATAATACCGCGCTTTTTTATTTAGAAGCAAGAGTCGAAACCATTGTTTAATTTAGATAAATAAAATGTTAGATATGAAGAATGTTTTTTTATTGTTGATTTTATTTTTCAATAATGCTTTTGCCATCTCGCAAACTATTGAGGAAGATCAGATTCGTGCTGTTCTGAATAAGCAAGTTCAATCCTGGAATTGTGGCGACCTCAAAGGATTTATGAAAGGGTATTGGGAGAGTGATTCATTGATGTTTATTGGTAAAAAAGGGATCACGTATGGATATGAACAAACATTGGCGAATTATCGAAAAAGTTATCCCGACATGGACCAGATGGGGGAACTGCAGTTTGATTTAATCAAAATAGATTTGATAAGTCCCGGTGCGGCAGTTGTTATTGGGAAATGGTCGTTGAAAAGAGAGAAGGCGGGTGATTTTTCAGGTTATTTTACACTGTTACTTAAAAAAATAAACGGACAATGGTTGATTGTATCAGATCATAGCAGTTGATCCTTATTTTAAAAGCTTATCCTTCCAAATATTGTACAGATAGAATAGCATATAGAAAAAACTACCTGCCAAAATAAAATAGTAAATGATGTTCCCGATGCGAATGTTTTCTTGGTAAAAAGCCCAGTTGAAATAAAGGCCTACTGTCATGTGAAAAATCAGGAACAACATCCCTGCAGAAATAGTCTTTAGGACGGTTTTTAAAAAATCCCTGATTTCAGGTTCCATTCCGCTCATAATTATTTGATGCTGTTATAACATAGAATAACAGCCGGATTCCTGAAAAGTTGATTGCAATCTACAGAGTATAACGTAGCGCCAATCCTCCCCAGTTATCTTTAAATCCGTTATTCACACCTCCGCCGAATTCAACAGATGGCTGCCAGTCGATGGCAATGTTGAAGGGTTTATTGGGAAACTTAAAATCAATCCCGATTACACCATCCACACCGAATCCCCGCAAATTATTTTCCCTGTATAAGCTTGCATGACCACCCACTCCCAGGTACCATCTGAGGTTTCCTTCAGTATTCAACGATCCGTGGAATTCGTACAACCCTGTGATTCTGGTTCCCTGGTAATAAAAGAAGCCAATGAACTCGGCTGCTTCCTTATCTGAAAAGAATGTTTTTAGCGTAACACCTCCGCCGTTTAAGAATTTCAAACCAACAGCTGTTTTATAATTTTTACTGTTGGCTGTTCTGTTTTGAGCGATCGTATTTGCGGAAGTAAGCAGGCTTATTGCCAGCAAGATTGAGAAAGCAGGTTTTTTCAAAAAAGAATACATTGGTTTCATTTTAAAAATATTAAACATCTTTTTTAAAAGAGAATTTAGAAAGGCAAATATTTTTCGCAAAAATAGAGGAAAATAGTTGTCATCGGGCCTTGTCTCTTTTTTGTCTTACTATGTGCTTCGTTTTTTGCGATTAACATGCGCGAATATCGTTTTCACTTGCCATTTATCTATCAATGGTGTAAGACTCAAATAAAATAGAAATTGCCATTTCAACCTCCCTTACTTATTTTGTAAAATGTATTTGTATCTAATTTGTGGAGTTATCATTGCCTTTTATGTCTTTGTTCTGCTTTTATTCCGCAAAAGATGGAGTAGACTACAACAAGTCAGTGTACCAGCAGATTTCTTTCCGAAAACTTCTTTTTCAGTCGTCATTCCGGCACGCAATGAAGAGTCTGTGATTGCTCAATGTCTTACCTCTGTTCTTGCGATGAATTATCCTGCATCTCTTTATGAAGTCATTGTGGTTGATGATTTCAGTGAAGACAAAACACCGGAAATTGCCAAACAGAATGGGGTTCGGTTAATTAGTTTAAAAGATGTTCTTGATCAACAAATTAACGCATATAAAAAGAAGGCTGTCGAAACTGGTATACGGTCTGCCTCCGGCGAATACATAGTTGTCACGGATGCCGACTGCATCGTTCCTTCCGAATGGTTGCGGACATTAGCATGGGTTATCGAGACTGAAAAGCCGGTTATGATTGCTTCCCCGGTAAAAATGCAGTCTGGTGCAAGTAGTTTATTGTCTGTTTTTCAATCTCTGGATTTTTTAAGTCTGCAAGGCATTACTGCCGCAGCAGCAGGATCAGGGGTGATGAGTTTATGCAACGGGGCCAATTTATGTTACAGAAAAAAATCTTTTGAGGAGGTAGATGGATTCAGTGGTATTGATCAACTGGCAAGTGGCGACGACCTGCTGCTGATGCAAAAATTTGCCCAGGCTTTTCCTGGTCGGATCAAATATTGTTTATCTGAAAATGTAGTTGTTCAAACATCTCCTGAAAAAAATTTAAAAGCTTTTTTGCGACAAAGAATCAGATGGGCAAGCAAGGCCATGGTTTACCGCGAGAAAAAAATTATAGTCACTTTATCTCTTGTTTATTTAACGAACCTGTTGCCTTTTCTGCTGTTTTTCACATTGTTTTTTTCGGCATTATATGGATATCTGTTGCTTGCATTCATTCTAATGAAAACGATGGCCGAATTGTATTTCCTCATGCCGGTTGCTTCTTTTTTCAAACAAGAAAAACAGCTCCGCTATTTTATATTCATGCAACCCTTGCACATTATATATACAGTTGTGGCAGGTTTATTTGGCCAGGCAGGATCTTATACATGGAAGGGAAGAAAAGTGAAATAACAGACATGTTTTCTTCTTACATTTATCATGAAACACATGAATACAAAACCGGTTTCTTTTATTCATAAATTTAGTCGCAATAAAGGTGCGGTCATCGGTAGTTTCATTATTGGTTTCTTTCTTATTGTTGCTGTGTTTGGTTATCTGATTGCTCCCGATTCCTCCCAAAATGCCAACCGAATGGTTCTTGAGCTGGCATCTAAATCTCCCGGGTATCAGGTAAGTGTCATAGAGATAAATAATGCGGATATTGCTCGGCCTTCCCTCTTTAAACGCATGATTTCAGGATACCCGTCAGCATCTGTCATCATACCTGTTGCATCTTTCAATCGTATAAATGATACGCTTTTTGCAAAAAAAATCGTTGATGACGATATAACGGAATCCATAGCTATTCCTGAAAAAGTTCCCGGCAAATCAGTGGCTGTTAAAAAATTATCTTTTTTACTTGGCACAGATCGTTACGGAAGGGATATTTTAAGCAGGGTGATTCTTGGAACAAGAGTAAGTTTGGGTGTTGGGTTGGTGGCTGTTTGTATTTCAACTTTGATTGGTCTTTTGCTGGGTGCTATTGCAGGATATTACAAAGGAGTCATTGATCAGATTGTGAGTTGGCTTATTCAGGTTGTGTGGACTTTGCCTTCTGTTTTACTTGTATTTGCCATCACGCTTTCGCTTGGAAAAGGTTTGTGGGTGATTTATGTGTCAGTGGGACTGACATTATGGGTGAATGTGGCAAGGATGGTACGTGGCCAGGTGATGAGTATCAGAGAAATGAATTATGTTGAAGCCGCACGTGCAATGGGTGTTTCTTCTTTTCGTATTCTATATCGTCACATAATTCCTAATATTTCAGGGCCTCTGATTGTGATTGCTGCTGGAAATTTTGCATCAGCCATTCTGTTGGAGGCCGGGCTTAGTTTTCTAGGTATTGGTGTTCAATCTCCCCAGCCAAGCTGGGGGTTGATGATCAAGGAACACTATAATTTTCTGATTACTCAAAAGCCACTCATGGCAATCATTCCGGGATTTACAATCATGTTGCTGGTTCTTGCGATTAACCTCACGGGAAACGGACTCAGAGATGCATTTGACACCGGCAAAACAACGTGAATTAAATCTTACTCTCTATTAATTGCCAGTAAAAGCAATCAATTATTTTGCTATTTTATCAAATTCCAGCTTGGCAATTATTTCTACCTCTTTTCCAACTACCATTCCTCCTGCTTCGGTTACTCTATCCCATTTCAGATTGTAATCAAAACGATTGATCGTAGTACTGGCTTTAAACCCGGCTTTTTCTCCTTTACTTGTTTTATGTACTCCACCGTACAAAACATCAAAGGTTACGCTCCGTGTAATATCACGAATAGTTAAGTTGCCGGTCAGTTCATATTTGTTATTTCCTTTTGGCTTGAAAGAGGTACTCGTGAATGTGGCTGTAGGAAATTTAGCCGCATTGAAAAAATCATCACCTTTCAAATGGTTGTCGCGAGATTCATTATCGGTATTGATGGAGTTGATGTCAATCGTAAAATTGATATTTGCATCACTCATATCAGATTTTGAATATTCAAGGTTGCCGTCAAACACTTTGAAGTTTCCCTCCTGCTCCGAAACAACCATATGACTCACAGAAAACTTTACCGTTGAATGTACCTTGTCAACCTTCCATTTTTCAGAAGCAAAAGTGCTGAAAGAAGTTTTGTTTTCTTTTTTTGAGACAAAAGCAGTCAACGCTGTAAATGATACAATCAATACGGCAATCAGATAAGCATGTTTCTTCATAATTTTTGTGTTTAGATGACGAAGATATATTAATTAAATGTATGTACATATAATATTTTTCTCCGAATTATCATGATTCAAATCATTCTTTGATATACTCGTTTATTATGACCACTAAAAGTGGGTAAAACCTTTTTTTGATGTGGGTGTTTTTTCCGCTCTTCCAAAATCATTTGGTTATAAGTCTTTTAATTGGGAATTTCATTCCTTAATTCATTTTCCATGCGTCAATTTGCTATTCTTTTTCTGACACTCCTTTTCTGCTCAGCAAAAGCCCAGAACGTTCATGATCAATTGAAAAATTTAAAACCGCGTAACATTGGCCCGGCAGGCATGAGCGGAAGGGTAACTTCGATCGATGCACTCTATTCAAATCCTGATATCATTTATGTGGGCGGTGCGAGTGCCGGTATCTGGAAAACCGACAATGGAGGTGCTACCTGGAAGCCTCTTTTTGATGATCAACCATTGCTGAATATTGGCGCACTGAAAATTCAGCAATCAAATCCTTCGGTTATCTGGGTTGGTACCGGAGAAGGAAATCCGAGAAACTCGCTCAACCTCGGGGATGGTATTTTTAAATCGCTTGACGGCGGGGTTACATGGAAACGCATGGGGCTTGAAGCAACGCGTAATATTCATAGGATTATCATTGATCCTACAAATCCTGATGTTGTGTATGTTGCAGCGATCGGCAACCCCTACGGTGTACATGAAGAGAGAGGTGTTTACAAAACCACAGATGGTGGAGAAAGCTGGGAAAAAATTCTTTATACAAACGATACCAGCGGATGTGCTGAACTGTTGATGGATCCTTCCAATCCCAACAAACTGATAGCAAATATGTGGCAGCATCGCCGTGAACCCTGGCGTTTTACCAGCGGTGGATGGGGCAGCGGTATTTATATAACAATTGATGGTGGTAAAAATTGGGAAAAGCTTGATAGCGGCAAGGGCTTGCCTTCGGGTGAGTTAGGCCGTTGTGGTCTTGCCTTTGCGCCTTCTCAACCTTCACGTGTGTATGCAAAAGTGGAAGCAACCAAAAACGGATTTTATAAAAGTGATGATGGGGGCTTTAACTGGGAGTTGGTAAACAGCAATCCTTCCGAAGTAACGGATCGCCCTTTTTATTACAATGAAATTTATG
>JBIIPV010000044.1:0-6646 GCA_044342435.1 Lacibacter sp.
AGCCAGGTCCCAGGTCTGCATTTGCTGAATACCGAAATACATCAAAATAGCTTGCTTCACCCATTCGTTCACTTTCCAGCCTTCTTCAGTTGGTTCGGCTGTGCGCAGTCTGCCTTTGTCCACTTCCTCAATCACCGCTCTTACTGCATCTGAATATGCCGATTGCTGCAATAATCCACGGTCATTCCACGCTTCCTGTATTTGTTGTTTTATATCCATTTGATTCTAATTTGTGCGCGAAATTAAATGGAAAAATCTAATTGTCGTTTATCATAATAGTAATAACCACAAAGGAACAACAAACAACGAAAAAATATCAACCAATATCCTACAACTTATAACTAACAACTAACTTCGTTTCATGCGTATAGGTTTCGATGCAAAAAGAGCTTTTCACAATCAGACCGGACTCGGACATTACAGCCGTACGCTGATTCATTCTCTTGCCAGTGAATATCCCCACAATGAATATTTTCTTTACACACCTCGTGGGTCAGATACATTTTCTTTTTCAGAAGAGAATCTGCATGCCGTTATGCCCAAAGGTTTATATGCAGGTATCCTCTCTTCGTATTGGCGCAGCAAAGGAATGATTGGAGAATTGAAAAGAAATCAACTTGATCTTTATCATGGTTTAAGCCATGAATTGCCTGTTGGGATCAATAAAACAAAAATCAAATCTGTGGTGACGATGCATGATTTGATTTTTGAACGTTATCCGGATCAGTACAAATTGCTGGATCGTATTTCATACAGACAAAAATTCAAATATGCCTGCCGTGTGACTGATGCAATAATCGCCATCAGTAATCAAACAAGGAAAGATTTAATAGATTTATATGGTGCCGATCCGGAAAAAATTCACATTTGCTATCAGGCATGCAATCCGGCATTTGCCAAAAGGGTAGAGGATGCTGAAAAAGAACGCGTAAGGAAATTGTATCAGCTACCTGATCATTATTTTCTGTATGTGGGTTCAGTTATTGAACGAAAAAATTTGCTCGGTATCTGTAAAGCTTATTCTTTGATTCGAGATGAAACAAATTTGCCACTGGTGGTGATAGGAAAAGGCAAGAAGTATCTGGAAACAGTGAAACAATTTATAGCAGCCGAAAAACTCACTGATCGGATTCTTTTTCTATCCGATCATCCGAATGCAAAAAGCAATACCGGCTTTTTAACTGCTGCCGATTTTCCGGCTATTTATCAAGGAGCTGCTGCCATGATTTATCCATCATTCTATGAAGGGTTTGGCATCCCTGTATTGGAAGCTTTATGGAGTAAAATACCTGTCATCACTTCATCCGTTTCCTGTTTACCCGAAGCCGGAGGGCCGGGTGCGTTTTATGTAAACCCGGAATCACCCGAGGAAATTGCGGAAAGAATGAGAATTGTTTTATTTGACACTGAAACGGTGAACAGACATCTTTCTCTTTATGAAAATCATCTCAGCGGATTTACAACAAAATCCACTGCGTCTGCCGTGATGCAGGTATATGAAAAGCTGATTCCCTGAGTGAATTTCTGAGTAAATAGTTTTTTAAAGTCTATTTCATTTTCAGAATTACACTTCCGTTTTGTTTATCGTCTGCACTCAGAAAGACAGTATGATACTGATCCTGATTTTTGATGCGCATCGTTGCAGTATTTGGTGGAATTTCACCAAGATTTTCAGCATACATCGTCAGCACATTGTCTTTGCCGGGAATAAGCTTGATTTTTGCAATGATGGGTTTGTCGCTGAGCGTCTGTTTGTTCAGTATCACTTCTCCATTAAAAATGAGGGTGATGATGTCGCCATCAATCTGGCCATTGTCGTATAGAAATACTTCAGTCAGCTCAGATTCAAGTGTAATTGTTTCGAATACTTTGTTTTCTCGTTTTTCCAGTTTAGGCTGGGGTGTTGTTTTGGTTTCGGTTTTATTCTGAGCCTGATCTTGTTTTTTATCTGTGCCGGTTGTGGATGTGGTTTTATTTTTATTACCTGTTTCTTCTTTTTTGTTGTTGGTGGTGGATTCGTTTTCTTTTTTGTTGTTAGTCGGATTTTCTGTTTTATTCTTCGTTTGATTATTACCTCCGGTTTGGTTTTTATTGCCACCGTTAGGGTCGTTTTTGGTATTGTTTGGGGGGATGATTGTGCGAGACAGCAAAGTGCTTCCGGTGCCACAGTTGTCTGTTGGTCGTGCCGATTTCCAAATGCCTATGAGTTGTTCTTCATTGCCTTTTTTATAGTATGTCAGAATATGAGTTTGAAAACAATCGAGAAACCAGTCGGGTGTGTTTGCTTTGATTTTATAAATTTCTGTGGAGGTAAGTGTTTTGCTGCGCTGGTCGATGGTTCCTTTGATTGCGCACATCGTGTAACACCTTTTGCCGTTGATGCTGAAGTAGGTAATTGAAATGCCTTCAAACGTATTGCCATTGGCTTCAATTTCCAGCACATATTCTGTTCTGCTTGGATCTCTGGTTTCGTCAAAGCTCCCTTTCCATTGGCCTGAATAATTTTGACTAAATGCCCAAAAAGGGATCAAAAAGGTGAGAGTTGCTATTAGAAACCTGTTCATAGTTGCTGATTTTTGCTGCAAAATAGTTTTTTTCCTCTTTTTTGATTCTAAATACTTGTTAATATAAAGCTGAACGGCAGTTGTAATATAAAGTTTCTTTGTTTGCCTTTGCCATGTGCTTTCGTTAACTTCGCGGCAACAAAAAATAATTTGATGATCAGAGTTAGTTTTCCCGATGGAGCTGTTCGGGAATATCATGAGGGAGCGACTTCATTGGATATTGCGAAGTCGATCAGTGAAGGGCTTGCGAGAAAGGTACTTGCAGCGAAAGTAAATGGAGAGGTGTGGGACGCTACTCGTCCGATTGAGCATGACAGTTCTCTTCAATTATTAACCTGGGATGACCAGGATGCGAAAAGTACTTTCTGGCATTCAAGTGCGCATCTGATGGCAGAAGCTGTGGAGTCTATTTTCCCGGGTGTTAAATTTTGGGTAGGTCCGGCTGTAGAAAAGGGGTTCTACTATGACATGGATTTAGGAGACAGGAAAATTTCGGAGGAGGATTTGTCGGTATTGGAAAAAAAGATGAATGAACTGGCAAAACAAAACAACACCTTCATCCGCA
The DNA here is from genome assembly GCA_044342435.1 of Lacibacter sp. Classification (GTDB taxonomy): domain Bacteria; phylum Bacteroidota; class Bacteroidia; order Chitinophagales; family Chitinophagaceae; genus Lacibacter. The sequence goes on from JBIIPV010000044.1 coordinate 3,130, forward strand.
AAAGCATTTCAAAACAAGAAGCTGTTGCTTATTTCACCGAAAAAGGAGATGAGTATAAACTGGATCTTCTGAGTAATCTGGAAGATGGCAACATCACTTTTTATACGCAAGGAGAATTTACTGATTTATGTCGTGGCCCACATATTTCTTCAACCGGTGTAATCAAGGCTATTAAGCTGACGTCGATCGCGGGTGCTTACTGGAAAGGAGATGAAAAAAATAAACAACTTACCCGTATCTATGGTGTAACATTCCCTTCGCAAAAAGAACTGGATGAATACCTTGCGATGCTGGAAGAAGCCAAGAAAAGAGATCACAGAAAGCTGGGTAAAGAATTGGGGATTTATACGATGGATGATGATGTGGGACCGGGACTGCCTTTGTGGTTGCCTAACGGAACAATCATCATTGAAGAATTGGAAAAGCTTGCCAAAGAAACAGAGCAAGCGGCAGGGTATAAGCGAGTGGTAACACCTCATCTTGCTAAAGAGAGCATGTATTTAACCAGTGGTCACCTTCCTTATTATCAGGATAGCATGTTTCCTGCAATGGAACTTGATGGACAGAAGTATTACTTGCGTGCGATGAACTGTCCGCATCACCATAAAATATTTTCTGCCGAACCGAGAAGTTACAAGGATCTTCCGCTTCGACTTGCCGAATACGGTACTTGTTACCGCTATGAACAAAGCGGTGAATTATTTGGATTGATGCGTGTACGTTGCTTGCACATGAATGATGCGCACATTTACTGTACGAAAGAGCAGTTTTATGAAGAGTTCAAAGCCGTAAATGAAATGTATCTTAAGTATTTTGGCATTTTCGGTATTGATAAATATGTGATGAGGTTGAGTTTACATGAGCCTACTAAGTTGGGACAGAAATACGTGGATGAGCCGGAATTGTGGAAAGAAACCGAAGCTTTGGTGCGTGATGTATTGATTCGTACAGGAACACCATTTGTGGAAGTGCCTGATGAAGCTGCATTCTACGGGCCCAAAATTGATGTGCAGATATGGAGTGCAATAGGCAGGGAGTTTACACTTGCTACCAACCAGGTTGATTTTGCACAAGGAAGACGCTTTAAGCTGGAATTTACAGGACAGGACAATACACCTGATACACCCTTGATTATTCACAGGGCTCCGTTGGGAACGCACGAGCGTTTCATAGGATTTTTGCTTGAGCATTATGCCGGTAAGTTTCCGCTTTGGCTTGCGCCATTGCAGGTAAAAGTGTTACCCATCAGTGACAAATACCAGGAATACGCTCAAAATATCTTGCAGAAGCTGAAAAATGCAGATATTCGTGCTGAAATTGATGATCGGAACGAGAAAATCGGAAAGAAAATCAGAGACACGGAATTGCAGAAAGTGCCTTACATGCTGATTATTGGAGAGAAAGAGATGCAGGAAGGGAATGTTTCGGTGCGTAGACAGGGAAAAGGAGATGCAGGGATGATGCCGACAGATCAGTTTGTAGATGCAGTAGTTGCAGAAAAGAAGGAACGTCGTTCAGAACAATAAACAATTTCTTTTCCTCCTGAGAAAAGAAATTTAATAACCATTCAATAGAATCATTGCTTTCTTACAGGGAGAAAGTTTCTTTACTATGCCATTTCCTAACAGACCACCGCGCGGAAGATTTATACCACGCAAAGAGCCCGAGCATCGCATCAATCATCTGATCAGAGTACCTGAAGTAAGGCTTGTAGGCGACAACGTAACAGTAGGCGTATATCCTACACAAAAAGCACTCCAGATTGCACAGCAGCTCGGACTTGACCTTGTGGAAATTTCACCACAGGCCGTACCCCCGGTATGTAAAGCCATAGATTATAATAAGTTTCTTTATGAAAAGAAGCGTAAGGAAAAAGAAATGAAGGCCAAGAGCAAGTCGGCCGAGTTAAAGGAAATTCGTTTTACACCCAATACAGACGATCACGATTTTGATTTTAAAGCCAAGCATGCTGAGAATTTCCTCAAAGAAGGGAATAAAGTGAAGGCCTATGTACAATTTAAGGGGAGAGCCATTCAGTTTAAAGAGCGTGGAGAGCTTGTTCTCTTAAAGTTTGCAGAGCGTCTTCAGGAGTTGGGTCAAGTAGAAGGTTTACCCAAATTGGAAGGGAAAAGAATGCTCATGATTATTTCCCCCAAATCTGTAAAAAAGAAGAAAGAAAAAGATTCTGCGGAAGATTAATGTTGGTTGTAAATTATTAGTTATTGGTTGCTGTAGGGTAGGTTTTTAAGGTGTTACACCTGTGCCCCGTAACTCGTAATTGAAATCCTCGTTCTCTTGTTTCTTAATCAAATATATCCTTATCTTTGCGCCCCGCAGATAGGATCTGTGTATTGCCCAACCGGCTCCATAAGAGCACTGCCTGTGCGGTGCCGCCATAAGGGTGTCAGTTTAAAGTGCATTAATTATGCCTAAGGTTAAAACCAACTCCAGTGCCAAAAAAAGATTCAAGGTAACTGGCACCGGAAAAATCACTCACCAGAAGAGTTTCAAGCGTCACATTCTAACCAAAAAATCAAAAAAACGCAAGCGCAACATGCGTATTGATGGTTTGGTAGCCAAACCAAACGTTGATTTTGTAAAGAGATTACTTCGTTTGAAATAATCTGTCAGACGCCACTCATTTAATCATCTAAAAAAATTAAGATATGCCACGTTCTGTCAATGCCGTTGCTTCAAAAGCACGCCGCAAAAGAATTCTCAAGCAAGCAAAAGGTTTTTACGGAAAACGTAAAAATGTTTATACAGTTGCGAAAAACATTGTAGAAAAAGGGATGACCTACAGCTATGTTGGTCGTAAACTGAAAAAACGTGAATACCGTCGTCTTTGGATTGCACGTATCAACGCTGCTGTTCGTGAAGAAGGACTGACTTATTCAGAGTTCATCAATAAATTAAAAGTTAGCCAGATTGACTTGGATCGCAAAGTGCTTGCTGATCTCGCTATGAATGAGCCGGAATCTTTTAAGAAACTGGTTGCATCAGTAAAATAATCTTCAGAGTACGAAAGGGCGGAACACCGCCCTTTTTTTATTGTCAAAATTCTTGGATTCAGAATCTTTTTTTCTGATAAGTTTGCATTTATTTTCATCTCAGCACAGGCAATCTAAATGACCAATACAACTTACCATGATCTGGTGCACCAGACATTCAATTTCCCTCAGGAAGGTTTTGAAGTTAAAAACGGGTATTTGCAGTTCAACGGACTGGATCTGAAAGCGTTGATAGACAAATATGGTACACCGATGAAACTTTCCTATCTGCCTAAAATTGGCATGCAGATCAGAAAAGCCAAGAGCATGTTTGAAACAGCGTTTCGTAAACATAAATACGAGGGGAAATATTTTTACTGTTACTGTACAAAAAGTAGTCACTTTTCTTTTGTAGTGGAGGAAGCGTTGAAAAATGAAATCCATCTTGAGACTTCTTACGCTTACGATATAGAAATCATCAATAAACTGTACCAGAAGAAAAAAATCAATAAAGACATACAGATAAT